>JBDKJR010000307.1:0-3006 GCA_039796515.1 Actinomycetota bacterium | reverse complement strand
ACTCGGGCCCTTTGGCACTGCGCGTGTGACCTCTCAAGGGGTTAGCGTCAGCACATGACCACAGTGCTGGCACCGCTTCTCGCTCCGTCGCTCATCGCTCCTACCGACGGGGGCGGCCTGTTTGACCTCGTGGGCGGCTTGCCCGTGCACCCCCTCATCGTGCACGTCGCTGTCGTCGTGTTGCCGGTGGCAGCTTTCGCTCTCATCATCGTCATGGTCTTGCCGCGCGTGCACGTGCTGGTGCGCTGGGGCGTTGTTGCGGCTCTCGCCGTGGGATCCCTCGCCGCGTGGATCGCGGCCGAATCGGGCGAAGCGCTCTCTGAACGGGTCGGTGAACCCGAAGTGCACGAAGAGCTCGGCGAGAACCTGCCGCTCGTGGCGGGCATCACGCTCGCCCTCGCCGTGATCTGGGCGGTCATTTCTGAATTGTCGGCTCGAGCATCCCGAACCGCATCGACCACGGGTGTGCCCGCCTCGCGCGTGTGGCTTGCTCTGCGGGTCGCCATCTCCGTCATCACGGCCGGCATGGCCGTCTACGCGATCTACTACACCGTGCTTGTCGGGCACTCGGGCGCCGTGGCCACGTGGTTGGGTCGCGTCGGGGGCTAACCCGACGCGGCGACCGGCCGGGATGCGCGACTAGGGTCGCAGCATGACCTCGAGTTCTGCATCCATCGCCGTCACGGTCGTCGGCGGCCCCACCGCCCTGCTCGAGTGGGCGGGTCTGCGCCTCCTGCTCGACCCGACCTTCGACCAACCGCAGCGGTACGGGCCCGACCCCGACGATCTCGAGAAGACCGCTGGGCCGGCCGTGTCGTTCGAGGCGCTCGGCCGCATCGACGCCGCCCTCGTCTCGCACCACCACCACGAAGACAACCTCGACCTGCTCGGGCGCGAGCTCTCACTTACCCTGCCGCTCGTCGTCACGACACCCGTCGGCGCGGACGACCTTGCCGCGCGCGGCGGGTCAGCGCGCGTGATCGGGCTCGCCGACGACGAGAGCATCGCGCTCGACGACACGCTTGTCGTGAGCTCGGCGGTTGCCTCGCAGGCCGTTGCCGGCGCGCGCGCGCACGCCCTGCCGGCACAGCACGGCCCTGACGAGTGGGCCGAGCGGCTGGGCCCCGTGTGCGGGTTCTTGCTCACGGCGCCCGGCCACCCGACGGTCTACGTCTCGGGCGACAACTCGGAGGTCGCGGTCGTCGAGGCGATCGCGGCGCGCTACGGGGCGGTGGATGCTGCGCTCTTGTTCGCCGGAGCCGCGCGCGTCGACGATATCGACGCGCCCCTCACCCTCACCGCCGAGCGGGCACGCGCCGCCGCTCTCGCGCTCGGTGCGCGCCGGGTGATCGGGCTGCACGTCGACCAGTGGACGCACTTCAGCGAGGGCCGCGACTCCCTCGAGCGTGAGTTCGCCGGGCTCGAGTCGCCCGTGGGCGGCCCGCTGCTCGTGCCCACGCCGCTGGGTGTGCGCACCGAGGTTGCGCTCTAGCGCCAGGCGTCGACCGCGCGCCCCACGCGGCGCTCGCCCCTCCGCGCCCCGCGTCGCGTTCGCCCCTTCGCGCGCCCCGCGTCGCGTTCGCCCCGCCGCGCGCCCCGTGTGGCGCTCCCCCCTCCGCGCGCCCCGTGTGGCGCTCCCCCCTCCGCGTGCCCCGCGCCGCGCATCCCGAAGGACGTTCCCCCGTGACCTCGTAGCCCGGGCGGTTCTTCCCGAAGGACGCTCCGCGCATCCCGCATCCCGCAGGACGCTCCCCGCGCCGCGCATCCCGAATGACGCTGCACCACGACTCATCTGCTCGCGTCGCCTTCAACGGAATCGGAAGAACACGAGAATATGGCGTGAACTTCCTATTCCGTTGAAGCGAACCTACGCGACCGGGGGCGCCTTGGGATTTCGCATCCGCCCCGAGGGAAAAGGCGGCCGGCGTATCCCCGCGTTGCCGCACTCGCAGGCCCGACCCACAGTACGCAGTCCCGATGACCGCAACGCACGCCCATCCGATAGCCCAACTGATGAAGGGCCGCCCCGTGAACTGCGGCCACGGCCCCAACTAAAGATGGGCCGCCCTCTGAACTGCCTCCACGGCCGCAACCAACGAGAGGCAAACCAGTGAACTGTCGCCACGACCGCAGCTGAAGCGAGGCCGCCCCGTGGTTTGCCGCGACCGCCGCCGCTGCACAGCGCCGACCTAGAAGTCGGTGTTGAGGGGGTGCGCGCCGACGCGCTGGTCGCGGTCGCACGCGGCGATCGTGGCCATGTCGTCGGCCGAGAGCTCGAAGTCGAAGACCGCGGCGTTTTCGAGCATCCGTTCGCGGCGCACCGTCTTGGGGAACACGATGAGTCCCTCTTGCAGGTGCCAGCGAATTGCGACCTGCTGCACGGTCTTGCCGTGGCGCTCGGCGATGGCGGCGAAGCCCGGCAACTCCTCGAGGTCATACTGGGCGCTGCCGAGGGGGCTCCATGACTCGGTGTGGATGCCCTTCGGCTCTTGATACGCCCGCAGGTCGCGCTGCTGAAAGGCGGGGTGCAGCTCGACCTGGTTGACCGCGGGCACAACGTCGGTGGCCGCAGCGATGTCGTCGAGGTGCGCCTGCATGAAGTTCGAGACACCAATCGAGCGGGCGAGTCCGGCGTCGCGCACCTCGATCATCGCCTCCCACGACTCCACGTGCTTGCCGTACTTCGGCGAGGGCCAGTGGATGAGATAGAGGTCGACCTGCTCGAGCCCCAGCCGCTCGAGGCTCGCCTCCGCCGCGGGGCGCACGGTGTCGCGGCCCTGGTCGCTGTTCCACAGCTTGGTCGTGATGAAGAGTTCGTCGCGCGGAATGCCGGACGCAGCGATCGCGCGGCCCACGCCCGCCTCGTTCTTGTAGACGCGCGCGGTGTCGATGTGGCGGTAGCCCACCTCGAGCGCCTCGCTCACCACACGCTGCGCCTCGTCGTCGTCAATCTGCCACACCCCGAGACCGAACTGCGGGATGCGGTGGCCGTCGTTGAGCGTGAGG
>JBDKJR010000306.1:0-2843 GCA_039796515.1 Actinomycetota bacterium | reverse complement strand
CGTGCAGTCGCGCACCGACGTGCTCGGCGAGGAGAACATCCCGCGCAATGATGGCTTCTTCGGCCACGGCGGGCCAGCCGCCCAATCCCAGCTCTCCCGAGAGCACGCCCTCGTTCATCTGGGCGCCCACGGTGAGCCGCGGTTCTTGAGCGTGCTGCGCGACCACACCATCAAAGGTGGCGACGTATTCGAGAGCTCGCCGCATGAGAAGCGGGTCGTGGACGCAGTGGCCGTCGTCACTAAAGACGCGCACGCGAGCGGTCGAACTCGCCATCGCTCCGATCTCGGCGAGTTGCTCGCCCGCGAGGCCGACCGTGACGGCTCCGATGGGCCGCACGGTCGCATAACCGTGACGCTCTCCGAGCCGATGCACTTGCTCCACGACGCCCGCGGTGTCGGCGACGGGCGAGGTGTTGGCCATCGCGTGCACCGCGGTGAATCCACCCGCGGCGGCCGCACGAGTTCCCGTGAGGACCGTCTCGCTCGTCTCACCGCCCGGTTCGCGCAAGTGCGTGTGCAGGTCGACGAGCCCCGGCAAGGCAACAAGGCCGTGAGCGTCGATGACGCGCTCGCCGGTCTCTGGCTCCAGCGAGCCGCGGGCTGTGATGACACCCGCGCGAATACGAATGTCGTCGCGGTGATCGCCCAGGATGCTCGCGCCGGTAATCAGAATGCCGGTCATCGGTCTCCCCCTGCCGCTTCGATCGAACTAGACCCTGCGACGAGTAGGTAGAGCACCGCCATGCGAATCGAGACCCCGTTCGTGACTTGATCGAGCACCGTCGACGCTGAAGAGTCGGCGGCAACGGACGAAATCTCCAACCCCCGATTCATGGGGCCGGGGTGCATCACCATCGTATCGGGGCCGAGCAGAGCGAACCGCTCCGCCGTGAGGCCCCACACCCGGGCGTACTCGCGCGCGCTCGGGAAATAGGCATCGCGCATGCGTTCGGTCTGGATGCGCAGCATCATGACGGCGTCGGGCGAGAGCGCGAGTGCGTCATCGAGGTGCTCGTGCACCGTGACGGGCCACTCAGCGACTCCATGCGGAAGCAGTGTGCGCGGCGCGACGAGGTGCACCTCGGCCCCGAGGGTCGTCAAGAGCCAGACGTTCGATCGAGCCACACGCGAGTGCAGAATGTCGCCGACGATCGCGATCCGCAGGCCCGCCAGATCGCGCCCCCGCGCATCCGCGCCCCATCGCCGAGAACGAATCGTGAAGGCATCGAGAAGCGCCTGGGTCGGGTGCTCGTGGGTGCCGTCACCCGCGTTGATGATCGCGGCATCGACCCATCCTGCGTTCGCCAACTGGTGGGCCGCACCCGAGTCGTGGTGTCGCACGACGATCGCGTCGGCGCCCATGGCCGCGAGGGTCTGGGCGGTGTCTTTGAGGCTTTCGCCCTTCGACACGCTTGACCCTTTCGCGCTAAACGTGATGACGTCGGCGCTCAATCGTTTGGCCGCCGATTCGAACGAGACTCGGGTGCGCGTGGAGTCTTCGAAGAAGAGATTGACCACCGTTTTGCCGCGCAAGGGGGGCAGCTTTCGCACCTCACGGTCGGCGGTCTGCGCCATGTCTTCGGCGACGTCAAGAATGCGAATGGCGGTCTCGCGGTCGAGATCGCGCGTGCTCAGCAAGTGCTTCATGGCGCGATCGTCACCTCATCGACGCCGTCGACTTCGACGACGTGCACCGACACGCGCTCAGACGTCGCCGACGGCAAGTTCTTTCCAACGAAGTCGGCGCGAATGGGCAGTTCGCGATGTCCGCGGTCGACGAGCACCGCGAGGCGCACGACGCGCGGCCGGCCATGGTCGACGAGGGCGTCGAGGGCCGCTCTGATGGTTCGGCCCGAGTAGAGCACGTCATCCACGAGAACCACGATCGCGTCGTCGATGCCCTCAGCCGGAACCCTCGTCGGCGAGGGCGTCCGCGTGGGCGTGCGAGCTAGATCGTCGCGGTACAGCGTGATGTCGAGCGCGCCGGCACTCGATACCCCCGGCTCGATCTCGTCGACGATGCGCTGAATGCGCTCGGCGAGAACAGCCCCGCGGGTCGGGATGCCGAGAAAGACGAGGCGGCCATCGCCGCGCCGGCTCTCAAGAACCTCGTGGGCGATGCGGCGCAAAGCGCGCGTAATGTCAGCGTCGTGCAGCACGGTGCGTGCGACCACTCTGACCTCCTTCCCCGCCTCACAGGACGGTGTTTAAAGGACGTCGAACACCCTCAGTGTATCGCGGTCAACCCCAGCGCTTGAGCAGGGCGCGCTCGCCCAACCCGACGATGGCATCGGTCGTCTTGCCAAGAATGCCGAGCAAGATGATCGCCAAGAACAAGCGGTCAATGCGCCCGTTGTTTTGCGAGTCGATCAGCAAGAAGCCGAGTCCCATCGACGAACCCGCGAGTTCGGCTGCGACGAGAAACAACCACGATTGGGCGAGAGCGAGACGCAGCCCCGACACGATCGACGGCACGACGGCGGGCAACTGCACCGCGGTGAGCAACCGGAATCGCGTGAGGCCGAACGCTCGACCGGCCTCGACGAGGTGCGGATCGACGTGACGCAGTGCCCCGGCGACCGTCGTGAAGACCGGGAAGGCGGCACCGATCGCGATCAAGGTGATCTTCGGCGGTTCGAAAATGCCCATGAAGATGACCAAGAGCGGCAACCACGCGAGCGAGGGAACGGCACGCAAGGCTCCGAGCGTTGGGCTGAGCAGCTTCGAGGCGAGGGGCGAGAGTCCGACGAGTGCGCCGACAGCGAGACCAATGGATGCGCCGATTGCGAACCCAATCAGCACGCGCTGCAGCGAGATGGCGATGTAGGTGCCCAGCAGTCCCA
>JBDKJR010000305.1:0-9585 GCA_039796515.1 Actinomycetota bacterium | reverse complement strand
GTCGGGATGCGCGAGCACATCGGCCTCGTACGCGCGAGAGAAGCCCTCAATGGCAGAGCCATCGAATCCGAGGCCCTCAGCGAACGCACCTTCAACCTCGGCGGGCGCGACGGCAACCATCTTGAGCGTGCCCACGACGTCGGTGAACCAGAGGCGCACGAACTTGACCCCGCGTTCTTCAATCGTGCGAAGAACGAAGTCGCGCTGCTTGTCCATGCCACCCATTCCGGTGCTCACATCTCTCCCTCAAACGACGCGGAAAACCCGCCATTAGGCTAACGGGTATGCCCCGCCTCCGCTTGGCCCTCGCCCAGTCGAACCCCATTGTTGGAGACCTGGTGGGCAATGCCGACCAGATCGTGGCCGCCGCGCACGCGGCCGCGGCCCAGGGCGCCGACCTCTTGGCGCTCGGCGAGATGGCGCTCACGGGTTACCCCATCGAAGACCTCGCCTCGCGGCCGGCTTTTCTCGTCGATGCGAGCGCCGCCGTGGTTGCCCTGGCCGAGCGGCTAAAGGCCGAAGGGCTCGGCCACCTGGCGGTCGTCGTCGGGCACCCCGACGGCCCACACGAGCCTCGACTCTTGGGCACCTCGAACGCGCCCACCGCCATCGCGCAGAACTGCGCGAGTGTTCTGCAAGATGGCGCGGTTGTTGCCCGCTACGCCAAGCACCACCTGCCGAACTATGGCGTGTTCGACGAGTACCGCATCTTCATTCCCGGTGACGAGTTGCTCGTGCTGCGCCTCAAGGGCGTCGACGTCGCCCTCATCATTTGCGAAGACTTGTGGCGCGACGGCGGGCCCGTCGGGCGCGTGCTCGAATCCGATGCGGGAGTGCTTCTCGTCATCAACGCCTCGCCGTTCGAGCGCGACAAAGACGAAGTGCGCGTGCCCCTCGTGACGCGTCGTGCGACCGAGACGAGCACGGTCGTCGCCTACGTCAACATCGTCGGCGGTCAAGACGACCTCGTGTTCGACGGCGACTCGGTCGTTGTCGACGAACGCGGCGAGATCATCGCGCGTGCGCCCCAGTTTGCCGAGCACCTGCTCGTCGTCGATGTGGATGCGGCCGACGCCACCGACACCGAGCTACCCCCGGCGGTGCGCCGCGTCGCGCTCGCCGGCGGAAGCGCTTCGAGCGAGCATCCCGCACCGACCGACATTGCCGAGTTGCCCGACGACCGCGAACAACTGTGGAACGCGCTCGTCACCGGCACGCGTGACTATGTGCGCAAGAACGGCTTCCGCTCCGTGATTCTCGGGCTCTCGGGCGGCATCGACTCAGCCGTGTGCGCGGCGATCGCGGCCGACGCGCTCGGCCCCGAGAACGTCTACGGCGTCTCGATGCCCTCGCGCTATAGCTCTGACCACTCGCGCAGCGACGCCGATGACCTCGCCGACCGGATCGGGCTCAACTTCACGACCGAGCCCATCGCCGACCTCGTGGCTCCCGTCGAGACCCAGCTCGAGCTCGACGGCGTGGCTGCCGAGAACCTGCAGGCGCGCATCCGGGCGATCATTCTCATGGGGCTGTCGAACATGCACGGTCACCTCGTGCTGACGACGGGCAACAAGACCGAACTCTCGGTGGGCTACTCGACGATCTACGGTGACTCGGTCGGCGGGTTCGCGCCCATCAAAGACGTGCCGAAGATGCTCGTCTGGGAGCTCGCGCGGTGGCGCAATGCCCACGCCGAGAGCCGGGGCGAGACGCCGCCGATTCCGGAGAACTCGATCGCGAAGCCGCCGAGCGCCGAGCTGCGGCCCGGCCAGGTCGACCAAGACACACTCCCACCTTATGAAGTACTCGACGCGATTCTCGACGCCTACGTGGGCCGCGAGCTCGGCCGCGACGATGTCGTCGCCCTCGGCTTCGCGGCCGAGACGGTTGACTTCGTCACGCGCCTCGTCGATCGTGCCGAGTGGAAGCGCCGGCAGGGAGCAATCGGGCCGAAGATCTCGGGCATGGCCTTCGGGCGCGACCGGCGCTTGCCGATTACGTATCGCCCCACGAAGTAGCTGTCTGTCGCGGCGGCCCGCCGGCCCCCGCGCCTATAACCCCACGAAGTAACCGCGGGCTAGGCTTGCCGCCATGGCTGAGGCACCGAAGCGCGTTCGCATCCGTCACTTTGCGCGGGCGAAAGAGCAGGGCATCAAGATCACCGGACTTACGTCGTACGACGTGCTGACGGCACAGATCTTCGACGAGGCGGGCATCGACTTCTTGCTCGTGGGCGACTCGGCGGGCAACACCGTGCTCGGCTACGACACGACGTTGCCCGTAACGATCGACGACCTCATCCCGCTGACGCGCGGCGTCGTGAGCGGCGTGAAGCGTGCCCTCGTGGTTGCCGACATGCCGTTCGGGTCGTACGAGACGGGCTCTGACGAGGCCCTGCACACCGCGTTCCGGTTCATGAAAGAGACGGGCGCCCACGCCGTGAAGCTCGAAGGCGGGGTGCGGTCGGCCAAGCAGATTCGCCGCATTGTGTCGGCGGGCATCCCGGTCATGGCCCACATCGGGTTCACGCCGCAAAGCGAGCACGGGCTCGGCGGCCACGTCATTCAGGGGCGCGGCGAGGCAGCCGAGCAACTGCTCGCCGACGCGCGCGCGGTCGAAGAGGCCGGAGCATTCGCGGTCGTGCTCGAGATGATTCCCGCCGAGGTCGCGAAGCGCATCACGGCCGAACTGAGCATCCCGACCATCAGCGTCGGCGGCGGCCCCCACTGCGACGGCCAGCTCGTCGTCTGGACCGACTGGGCGGGCCTCACGGCCGGGCGCATCCCGAAGTTCGTCAAGCAATACGCCAACCTGCGTCAGGTGCTGACGGATGCTGCGCTCGCCTACAAGGCCGACGTCGAGTCCGGCGCCTACCCCGACGAGGCGCACAGCTACAGCGACGCGACGGCCGAGCAGGCCCTGCAAGACCGCACGAACTAGCCCTACTCCTCTTCGTCGGCCGCCCAGGCGCGAGAGCGCTCGCGCGCGATCTCGGGCGCGCGACGGGCGTCGGCCTCGGTCGCGTAGGGGCCATCACGGTCACTGCCGAGCGATTGCGGGCCGTATTCGACCTCGCCGGTCTTGTGGTTGTACCACCACTGTTGCGTCTCGTCATCGGCCATGAGTCGCTCCTCCCCCGAACCGAGGCGCACACGCGGCTCGATAGACTCGACCCTATGCCTCGCGACACCTCAGGTCACCTCGTTGCCGGGCGGCTCTCGCCGCAGCGAACGGTGCCGCTGAGCATCCCGCGCCCCGAGTACGTCGGCAAGCCCGGGCCCACGCCGCACGTCGGCGGCGATGTCTATGACGCCGAGACGATCGAGCTCATTCGGCACAGCGGCCGCATTGCGGCGCAAGCCGTCGAGGCCGTGGGCGCTGCCATCGCACCGGGCGTCACGACTGATGAGCTCGACCGCATTGCGCACGAGTTCTTGCTCGACCACGACGCCTACCCCTCGACGCTCGGCTACCGCGGCTACCCCAAGTCGTGCTGCACGAGCCTCAACGAGGTCATTTGCCACGGCATCCCCGATGACACCGTCATCGCCGAGGGCGACATTGTCAACATCGACATCACGGCCTTTGCGAACGGCGTGCACGGCGACCTCAACAAGACCTTTATCGCGGGCGAGGCGAGCGAGGAGGCGCGCCTCTTGGTCGAACGCACGCAAGAAGCACTCAACCGTGGCATCAAGGCCGTGGCACCCGGGCGCGAGATCAACGTCATCGGCCGCGCGATCGAGGCCTATGCGCAGCGTTTCGGCTACGGCGTCGTGCGCGACTTCACGGGCCACGGCGTCGGGCGGTCGTTTCACTCCGGCCTGATCGTGCCGCACTACGACGCCGCCCCCGACTACTCGACGGTCATGCAGCCGGGCATGGTGTTCACGATCGAGCCCATGCTGACGCTCGGCGGCATTGCGTGGGACCTGTGGGCCGACGACTGGACGGTCACGACGAAAGACAAGTCGCTTAGTGCACAGTTCGAGCACACGCTCGTGGTCACCGAGCGTGGCGCCGAGATTCTCACCCTTCCGTGAGCGCCGACCACCCCACCCGCACCGACAGGAGACTCGTATGACGCGCGCCATCGGAATAGATATCGGCGGCACCGGCATCAAGGGTGCGGTGGTCGATCTGGATGCGGGCGACATCGTCGGCGACCGTATCAAGCACCCCACCCCCGAGGGCGGCGAGCCCGACGACATCATCGCAACGGTCGCACAGCTCGTCGACGAGCTCGGCACCCGCGGTGTCGACCACATCGGAGTCTGCTTCCCCGCCGTCGTGCGTAACGGCCGCACGATGTCGGCTGCGAACGTGAGCGAGCGCTGGATCGGCCTCGACGCCGACACGGCTTTTGGCGCAGCGCTTGGCCGCGACATCCACTTCGTCAATGATGCGGATGCGGCCGGCTTCGCCGAAGCAACCTTGGGCGCCGCGCGCGGGCAGCGCGGACTCGTCATCATGACGACCCTCGGTACGGGCATCGGCAGCGCCCTCATCAACGACGGCGTGCTCATCGCCAACTCAGAGCTCGGACACCTCGTGGTCAATGGCCGCGACGCCGAAGACTGGGCCGCTAACTCGGTGCGCGAGCGAGAAGAATTGAGCTTTGCCGAATGGGCCGAGCGCTTGACCGAGTACTACCGCTATGTCGAAGCGTTGCTGTGGCCCGAACTCTTCATCATCGGCGGCGGCATTTCGAAGCAATATGACGAGTTCGTTCCGCTCATCGACGTGCGAACGCCGATTGTTCCCGCGGCGTTGCGCAACAACGCGGGCATCATCGGTGCGGGCGCTCTCGCGTCAATCCACGCGCGATAACGGAGACCAGCTTCTCCGCTCAGCGCACGCGGGTCTCGCCTACTGGCGCCGGAACTGGTTGACCATCGGGCAGTCAAAGGGGTCACGCGCCGAGAGGCCAACCCGATTCAAGTACTGAATCACGATGCCGTACGAGCGAAAGACGCCCGTTTCGGTGTACGAGATGCCCATCGACTGCGAGTACTCCCGCACGATCTCGCGCGCATGGCTGAGCGCCGGGCGCGGCATGTTCGGGAACAAGTGGTGCTCGACCTGGTGGTTGAGGCCACCGAACAGCACGGTCGCCCACCAGCCGCCCTTGAGGTTGCGCGACGTCAGAATCTGGCGGTGCAAGAAGTCGAGTGACGTGTCGTTCTCGAGAATCGGCATGCCCTTGTGGTTGGGGGCGAAGGATGCTCCCATGTAGACCCCGAATACCGCGAGCTGCACGCCCAAGAACGCAAACGCCATGCCTACCGGCAAGAACCAGAACAGCACCGCAACGTAAAGCGAAAGCCGAAGCCCGATGAGCGCGAGCTCGAGGTAACGGTGCTCAACACGGCCCTTATCGAACAGGCTCAGGATCGACCGGAAGTGCAGGTTGATGCCTTCGAGCGTCAGGAGTGGGAAGAACAGCCACCCCTGGTTGCGCGTGATGAGGGCGAAAGCGCCACGCGACTTCGCCGCGTCTTCGGGGAGGAAGGCGATGGTGTCTTGCTCGATGTCGGGGTCGGCACCCTTTTGGTTGGGCTTCGCGTGGTGACGCGAGTGCTTGTGCATCCACCAGTGATAGCTAATGCCCACAACGGCGGTCGCGAGAATGCGGCCCACCCAGTCGTTAACCTTGCCCGAGGCGAAGATCTGGCGGTGCGAGGCCTCGTGGGTCACGAACGCAATCTGCGTGAGCACGATTCCGAGGGCACCCGCCATGAGCAGTTGGAACCAGCTGTCGCCCAAGAGCACCATGCCCGTGATGATTCCGCCCAGAGCGACGGCGAGTCCGGCAAAGACGGCGTAGTAGAAACCTTCGCGGCGGCGGAGGAGTCCACCATCGCGCACCGTGCGCATGAGCGCCGAGTACGAGGCCGTAAGGGGAACGGCGTTCGGGTCGCGCGGAATCGTCGTGCGGAGAGAACCGAGTATGCCGGCGTCGGCACCGGAGGAGGCGAGAGAAGTCATGAGGCCTTCGGAGTCGGATTGCGACTTCCCAGCCGACGCGAGTCGCAGGCCCATGCCTGCCAGATGTTCTGACTCTACGCACGTGTGTATGCCGAAGGCGGAATGACAGGCCGATTCATAGCCCAGGCTTGCCTTGCTTGAGGGTAGAGGAGTCGAGGAGTTGACTGGGGGGCATGACCGAGCCGCAGAACGTGCCCGCCGACCACACTCCGCACGATGCCGAGCCCCACGACCGTGGGGCGTTCAGCGACGGGCTCAACAAGCTGCGGGCGGGAGTTCTCGGGGCCAACGACGGCATCGTTTCGGTCGCCGCGGTGGTCGTGGGTGTCGCCGGTGCGACGAGTGCCCTGGGGCCGATCATCACGGCCGGAGCAGCCGCCGTTGTCGGTGGCGCCATTTCCATGGCCCTCGGTGAATACGTCTCGGTCGCGAGTGCCCGCGATAGCCAAACCGCCCTCATCGCGAAAGAGCGCCGCGAGTTGGCCGAGATGCCCGAGCAAGAGCTTGCCGAACTCGCGAGCATCTACCAGGCCAAGGGCCTCAGCCCCGAGACCGCCCAACGGGTCGCAGAAGAGCTCACGGCCCACGATGCTCTCGGCGCCCACCTCGAGGCCGAACTGCACATCGACGAAAACGAAGTGCTCAAGCCCTGGCAGGCGGCCGTGGCGTCGGGCGTCGCATTTTTGGCGGGCGCGGTTCTCCCGATGCTCGCGATCCTGTTGCCTCCGCCCGAGCTGCGCATTCCCATCACCTTCATCGCGACGCTCGTCGCTCTCGGCATCACGGGTGCGCTCGGCGCCGTGCTCGGCAAGAGCCACTGGCTGCGTCCGACCGTGCGAGTGCTCATCGGTGGAGCCCTCGCGCTCGCGGTGACGTTCGGCATCGGCGCGCTACTCGGCACGCAGATCGCCTAGCGCACGGGGAGCGCCCGCGCGCCGGGTACCCTGGCGTGTGCCTTCTGATCAGCCCGTGCCCGGTGACTCCGCCGGTATCGACCCCGCTGACCTCGCGACCACGCTGCGCGTGCTCAGCACGCTGCATGAGCTTGATCACGAGCATCCTGATTTCATCGCGGTTCGTCACGCGACGGCGCACATGTTCCGTGCGGTCAAGGTGCACCGTCGCTTGACCAAGCGCGCCGAGGTGCTCGCCGCCGACAAGGCCGTCATCGAGGCAACGGCGACGGGCTCGCCCGACCGCATCGACGACGAGACGCGCGGCGTCGACATCAGCTCGTCGACCGACGCGCCTTTTGCCGGCGAGCTCACGCGCCCACAGGCGTGCTACATCTGCAAAAAGCCCTACACGCTCGTCGACGCGTTCTATCACCAACTGTGCCCCGACTGCGCGCGCCTGAACCATGCGAAACGGGATGCCCGCACCGACCTCACCGGACGCCGCGCCCTGCTCACCGGCGGCCGCGCGAAGATCGGCATGTACATCGCGCTGCGCCTCCTGCGTGACGGCGCCCACACCACGATCACGACGCGATTTCCGCGGGATGCCGTGCGCCGCTTCTCGGCTCTCCCTGACGCGGCCGACTGGATCGACCGGCTGTGTATCGTCGGCATCGACTTGCGCGACCCGGCCCAGGTCATCGGCCTCGCCGAGTCGGTTGCCGCGGCCGGGCCGCTCGACATCATCATCAACAATGCCGCGCAGACCGTGCGGCGCTCCCCCGGCGCCTACCAGCCGCTCATCGAGGCCGAGCTCGCTCCCCTGCCAGATGGGCCGCTGCCCGAGCTCGTGACGTTCGGCCACACGATGGATCCGCACCCCTTGGCCCTCGCCGAGTCGGTCGCCGCACACCCAATTCTGTCGGCCGCGGCGGCGAAGGCCGAGCAACTGACGCAGGCGGCGATGACGGCCGGCAATGCATCCCTCGAACGCCACAAGGCCGGAACCGCGATCGATGCCGGCGGGCTCGTGCCCGACTTGCACGACGTCAACAGTTGGACGCAAGCGGTCGGCGCTGTTGAGCCGCTCGAGATGCTCGAGGTGCAGCTCGCAAACTCAATTGCGCCGTTCATTCTCGTCGACCGCTTACGGCCCTCGCTCGCCGCGTCGTCGTTCGCTCGCACCTATGTCGTCAACGTGAGCGCGATGGAGGGCGTCTTCGGCCGGGGATACAAAGGGCCGGGGCATCCGCACACCAACATGGCGAAAGCGGCCATGAACATGCTCACGCGCACAAGCGCGCGCGAGATGTTCGAGACCGAGGGCATTTTGATGACGAGCGTTGACACCGGGTGGATCACCGACGAACGCCCACACCCGACCAAGCTGCGCTTGGCCGAAGAAGGCTTTCACGCTCCCCTCGACCTCGTCGATGGCGCTGCGCGGGTCTACGACCCCATTGTGCGCGGCGAAGCCGGAGAAGACCTGTTCGGCGTCTTCTTGAAGGACTACGCGCCGTCACAGTGGTGAGGGCGTCGGCTGATGCACAGTCGGCTGGGGCAAGTGGGTCGGCCGATACGCCGGGTTCTGTTCCAGGAATCGCTTCCCTTCGACGGCCATCTCTCTCGGGACTACGTTGCCGCAGCCCTCTAGCGGTCTACCCGACACCTCGGCGAGTCGCGTCAACGGTGTCTGTCTGACCTTGCTCCGGGCGAGGTTTACCTAGCGAGCCCGATTACTCGGGCCCCTGGTGGTCTCTTACACCACCGTTTCACCCTTACCACGGGCCGAGGCCCGTGGCGGTCTGCTTTCTGTTGCACTGTTCTCGCGCATTGCTGCGGGTGGGTGTTACCCACCGCCCTACTCTGTGGAGCCCGGACGTTCCTCGGCGGAGTCGTTCCCCTTGCGAGGCGTGCCTCCGACGCGACCGTCTGGCCGGCCCACTTGCGTCACTCAGGCTAGCGCGAGAAGGATGCTCGAGCATCCATCGCGTCATTCGCGCACTTATCGGCGCGCGAGTTCTGCAGGCGCGGCACCCACTCGAAGCGCACGGGAGTGCCGGTGAGTGCCTCTCGCGCCTCGGCCGCGAGCTCGGCCATGGCCGGGTGCTTGATCTTCCAGCGCCCCATCATTTGCTCGACGACGAGCTTCGAGTCCATGCGAATCGTCAGCGAGGCGTCGGGGTTGAGCTCGAGGGCTCGGCGCACGCCCGCGAGCATGCCGCTGTACTCGGCGACGTTATTGGTCGCGATGCCGACCCACACCCCGACCTCGGCCAGCACGTCGCCCGTAGCGGGATCGATCACGACGGCCCCGCCCGCGGCCGGCCCGGGATTGCCCCGCGATCCGCCGTCCGCCTCGACGAGCAGTTCTGAGCTCACAGTCCGCTCTCGTCGGTGCGCACGAGAATCGCGTTCGAATCGGGGCACAAGAGCACAGCATCCGGTGCCGCCGCGCGCACGGCCGCGAGATCGCTGCCGGTCAGCTCGACGCCACTCGCGCTGGAGATGCGGGCTCGCAAGTGCGACGCCCCCACTCCGTAGCGCTCGCGTTGCTTTTCGTAGAGAGCCATCAATTCGGTGGGCACGGTCGCCACGATGGCCGCGCGCTGCGAGCGAGCGGCCTCTGTCTCGGTGGCGATCACGGCGAGAGCCGCATCGCGAGCCGCGAGAGCCTCGGTGAGCTTCTGCTGGTGCTCCT
>JBDKJR010000304.1:0-8679 GCA_039796515.1 Actinomycetota bacterium | reverse complement strand
GGCGAGTCGCCCGGGCCATAGCTGAACTGACCCAGCTCGGCCGCCTGCTTCAAGGCCTCGGCGGCCTCTCGGCGGTCGGCCGCGAGCAGCTCGACGGCTGCGCGGCTCAAGCGCGCACGCGTCGTGGGCGGCGCAGGCAAGAGCTGCAGTCGGCTGAGCTCATCGATGCAATCGAGCACGCTGATGCCGAGGTCAGCGTCGGGCCGCGACAGCGCGTCGCGATACTCCACGAGAACCGTGCGCAACCGCACGAGGGCGTCGTTGACGTCGGCGACGCGCGGGCGCTGGGCCTTCTCGTTGCGGCTGATGGCGCGAATGAGATCGCGCCGAAGACTCGCGGCTGAGACGGCCGAGCCCTGCAAGCCAATGTCGCTCAGTCGACGCTCGATCGTGCGCAACGTCGCGCGCCGCGGGCTCACGACGAGCACGCGCTTGTTCTGCGCGATGAGGGCGCCGAGCGAGTTCACGACCGTTTGCGTAGCGCCCGTACCGGGGAGCGTCTTGACGACGATCGAATTGCCCGCGGCGATGCTCGCGATGACGTGTTCTTGCTCGGCATCGGCGTCGAGCAGCAGCAAGTCAGTCTCGGGCGGGCGCACGTCGGCCGGCAGAGGTTCGACGGGAGACTGGCTCTCGTTGACCGCCCAGCGCGCGCTCGTGTTGCCCGCAAGAGCATCGAGCACCGGATGCGCGAGGTCGTGCGCGTCGGCCACCATCGCCGGGCCCACCTCGGCGAACGTGCTCACGACGAGTCGGGCGCTAATGGCGACCCCGTCGAGGTGCGCCGTGAGGCCCCGCAATCGATCGAGGGGAGGATTCGGCTTGAAGGCATCTCCATCGTGAGCCAGCGCCACGAAGGCGGCTTCGTCGAGATGCACCGAGAACTGTTCGGCGAGGGCGCGCACGAGGGCCGGGTTGACGGCGATTCGTCCGGTGAGGGTGAGCTCAACATCCCGACCCCGACGACGCAACCGCAGGGGGCGCAGTAAGAGGGGCGCGCAATAGGCAACGCCCGCGAACGTCCACGAGACGAGCCCGACACCGAGGGCGACCGCGTCGATGCCACGCACGCTCGCGAGCTCAACGCCCGCGTCGGCAATGCGCTCGGCCGCGACGCGCGCTTGCTTGAGCGCAACATCGTCGCGCACGAGATTACTCAGCAGGGTCGGGCTGCCCGCAATGAATCGCGCGAGACCGCCGGGGTGACTCGTTCCGAGCTCAATGCGCCCGCGCGGGTCGTCATCGAAATGCAGCAGCGTGCTCGTGCCGCCCGCGATCTCGAGTTCGGCCCGCCAACGCTCCCAGACCGGTGCAGCGACGTTCATCGGCATGACGCGGGGGTCGTCGAAACGCACCGATGAGGGTGACAGCGGGTTGAGCCCGCCCCTCTCGTCGGCGTCGATCTCATGATCGTCGTATCGGTCGGCACGCCACACGCGGCCACTGTATGTGCCGAAGGCCGAAATTCTGGGGATTTCGGGCGGTCTGCCCCCGAACCCGCAAAGGGTTGCGCGCCTAGAATCGGGGCGTGGAGCTCGTGGGCGGGGTCGTATCAGGGCTAGTGGCGGGTGGCGTCACGCTGCTCGTTGTCGTGGCCGCCGTGATGGTCGGCGGCATCGTGATCGTGGCCCGTCGGCGCACACGCCCCGGGCGGCTGCTCAAGGCCCCCGATGACGTTCGCCGTCGGGCCGGATCAGCCCTCGTACGCGCCGACGATCGCATCGCCGAAGGTGAAGCCGACGTCGAATTCGCCATCGCGCAATTCGGTGAGCGAGCCGCGCAAGATTACCGAGCAGCCGTGCGCCGCGCGCGCGCCGACCGCGACGAGATTTTTCGCCTCCACCGCCTCATCGACGACGAACCCAACGCGGGGCTGGCCAATCGCGAGCGCGCCGACCGCATTGTCATGCTCGCCGATCGCGTTGATCGCGGGCTGAGCGAGCAAGCCGCCGCTTTCCGCGACCGCCGCTCGCTCGAATCAACCGCTCCCGAGCGACTCGACCGCGTGCGCACCCGAATCACCGAGGCGCGAGCCCGCGTGAAAGACGCAACAAAGCAACGGGATGCCCTGCTCACCCACCACTCGCGCGCAGCGCTCGGCGCCGCCGTCGACGCCCCCGAGCGCGCCGCCCGCAACCTCGAGCGTGCCGAAACCCTGGCAGCGGAGGCAGCCCCGGGCAGCACGGCCCCCGCGAGCAGCGTCATGGCGACGATCAGCGAGGCCGAGCGGCTGCTCTTCTCGGCCGAAGAAGCGCTCGAGCAGGTGCCCGCCGCGGCCGCGCGGCTCGACGACGCCGTCGACGCCCTCAAGCGTCTGCGCGACGACGCGCGTGACGCCCGCACCGAAGCGCTCGAGGCCGCCGAGAGTGCGCCCGACGGCGAGACGGGAGCCGCGATCACCGCGGCCGTGAAAGAACTCGATCGCGCCTCGCGCGCCGAGGGAACCGACCCGCTTGAGCAGCTCGGCGACTTGCGCGAAGCGATGGACGCCGTGGAAGTGTCGCTCGCCTCATCGCGCACGCAAGCTCAGCGCCTCGCGCACGCGCGCGAGGCGTACCACGCCGCACGCGTGCAAGCCGAGGCGCAATTGGCTGTCGCGCGCGACGTCGTGGGCGCGCGCAGCTCAGCGGGCGCGCGAGCGCGGCTCGAAGATGCGGTCGACGAGCTGCGGGCATCCCGCGGCATGCTCGAGACCGACCCCGTGGGGGCGCTCGATGCGGTTCGTCGCGCGCTGCGCCACGCGCAAGACGCCGAAGTTCTCGCGCGCTACTAGCGCGCTTGCAACCAGGCGAGCACCGCGAGAACGCGGCGGTGGTCGCCGTCGGCGGCGTCGAGGCCGAGCTTGGTGAAGATCGCCGAGATGTGTTTCTCGACGGCTCCGACCCCGATGAACAGCGTGCCCGCAATCGCCGCATTCGTGCGGCCCTGGGCCATGAGTTCGAGCACCTCGCGCTCACGCGCCGTCAACGACTGCAGCGGGTCGACGCGCCGAGCCATGAGCTGCGTGATGACCTCGGGGTCGAGCACCGTGCCGCCCGCGGCAACGCGATCGAGGGCATCCCGAACCTCATCGAGCGAGACCACGCGGTCTTTCAGCAGGTACCCCACACCGCCCGTTCCGGCGGCGAGCAACTCTTGCGCGTAGGCGACTTCGACATATTGCGAGAGCAAGAGAATCGCGATCTGGGGATGCCCGCGCCGTAGCTCGATCGCGGCCCGCACCCCTTCGTCGCGAAACGTCGGCGGCATGCGCACGTCGAGCACGACGGCATCGAGCGCGAGCTCGGGCACCGCCGCGAGCAACGCATCGGCATCACCGAACGCCCCGACCACCTCAACGCCCGCGTCGCGCAGCACGCGAACAAGCCCTTCGCGCAGCAGCACCGAATCATCGGCAACGGCTACGCGAAGGGCTGTCATGGCGTTCAGCCTAGGCAGTCGGCGCGCTGTCGGCGGCGACGGATGCTGCGCCCACGCCCGCGACCGGCAGCGTCACACGCACGCTTGTCGGGCCGCCCTCGGGACTCGAGACCTCGAAGGTGCCGCCCATGCCCGCCGCGCGGTCGCGCAGCCCGGCGAGGCCGTGCCCGGTCTTCTCGACCGCCCCGCCCACCCCGTTGTCGGATACCTCGACCACGAGCGCCCCGTCAGCCGTCGTCACGCGCAGCGTGATGCTCGCGGCCTGCGAGTGCTTGGCGGCATTGGCGATGAGTTCGCTCGCGACGAAGTACGCGTTGCGGGCGACCTCATCGGGCAGGTTGGCGGTTGCTCCGAGTTCAGTTTCGAGCGTCACCGGAATGCTCGAGCGCGTCGCGAGCGACTCGAGAGCCGCGAAGAGTCCGCGGTCGAGCAGCAGCGGCGGCGCGAAACCTCGCGACAGGTTGCGCAGCTCGTCGAGGGCGTCGTGGGCCTGGCGGCGGGCATCCTGAATCAGTCCAGCAGCTTCGTCGGGGTTGGTGGCAAGGCGGCTTTCGGCGGCGGCGAGATCCATCTGCAGGCGAATGAGGCGCTGCTGCGGGCCGTCGTGAATGTCGCGCTCGATGCGGCGCAGGGCCGAACCCTCGGCGGCAACGGCTGCCTGACGCGAGGTGAAGAGGCTCGACACCTGGGCTTCGAGCTGCTCGTTCGTGAAGCGGCCGAGGAACGGACGCGCAATCGCGGCGTGCAGCCACGTGAGGCCGCGCAGCACGTAGGGCAGCGTCACGATCGCGACAACGCCGAGCACGATGAGAATGACGATCGCGACAGCCCGGAACTCGTCGCCGAGTCCGCCGAAGCGAACCGTGTCTCCCCACCCCGCGAACAGGGCGACAGGCGCGAACACGGCAGCACCAATGATCGCGAACGACACGACGAGCACGACGAACGAGATCGTCGCGATGATCGGCGCAATCACGACGGCGTGCAGCAGGGCGAGCCAGTACCGGCCGTTCGCGAGGGGACGCAGCCAGCGCCGCCACCACACCGCGGTCGGGTCGGCGGGCCACACGGGTTCGCTAATCGGCGTCTCGCCCGACCACCGCAAGCGCGCGATCTCGAACTGCCCCGTGTAGCGGGCAAGAAGGAGCGTGAGCGAGATGAGGAAGATGCCGACGATGACGATGAGCAGGCTCACGGCCGTCGAGAAGATCGAGCTCAACACGCTCATGACGGCGATGGCGATAACAAACGTCGGAATCAAGTAGCCGAGCGCGCGCGGCACACGACGCCACAGGGCGCCGTAGCTCCAGCTATCGGCAGCGGCGGCCGGCGCCGCAGTGGGCGCCGCCGCGGTGGGTGCGGGTGCGGTGGTCATGGGTTTCTCCTGAGGTCAGACTGCCACGCAGCACGGTGCTGCGAGCGTGAACTCAGCCTCGCGATTCGGCGCGCACGCCGACATCGTGCTCACCCACGAATCAGAGGGGGGCTAACCCCCGTGTTTAGCTCGCGAGCTGCAGCGTCACAATCGAGACGGCAATCGTGACGCTGATGGGCGCCTGCCACTCCGAGAGCACTTTCTCGACCTTCGCGCGATCCTGGTGAAACGCGTTGGGCCCCATGAACACGGCGTCGAGCGCCTGCTCGACCGACAGCTGCACGCGTTCGCGCACCTCGTGCACGCTCACGACGTGGGCGTCGGGGATGCTCGCCGCAGCCTCTTCTGCCTTACCCGCCGGCACCTTCATGAGCTTGAGCCCGTGGCCGAGCTCGCGTAAGTGATCAGCGTGGGGCACGACGAACACCGCGGTTCCTCCGGGGGCGAGGATGCGCCGCACCTCGGCGGCGCTGCCCGGCGCGAAGATGCGCAGGGCAACGTCGACGCTGCCGTCGCGCACGGGGATTCCCGTCCACACGTCGGCGCTGACCCCGGCCAACCGCTCGTGCGCGCGGGCCGCGATGCGCACGGCCGCGGCCGAGGCGTCGAGCACGACTCCGCGCAGGTTGGGGCGAGCATCCAGCACCGCGGTCGCGTACCAGCCGGTGCCGCCGCCGAGGTCGGCGAGCCAGCCCCGCGCATCCGACGGCACCGCCGCGAGCACCGCGGCCTTGATGTCGTCGTGAAAGCCCTCGCCCTGAAAGCGCTCGCGCGCCTCGAGCATCTCGATCGTGTCGCCGCTCGCGGGCGCGCCCTTGCCCTTGTGCGCCGCGCGCAAGCTGAGGTATCCCTGGCGAGCCTGGTCGAAGTGGTGCCGGTTGGTGCACGAGGCACCGCCGTCGGCGGGGGCGAGCGGCTCGCCGCAGCTCGGGCACTGCAGAATGTCAAAGGCCGCGTCGAGGGTGCTCACGTGCGCAACCGTACAGGGCGTGGCGGGCCCCACCGCGCTCGCTAGGCTGAGACCGGCGACTCCCGAGCAAGTTCGGCGGCCATTCTCTCGGCGCGAAGGTTCTCGCATGGCGCTCGTCTACATCCTCATCAACGCGCTGTTCATTGCGGTGAGCAACGTCATGGGTGGAGTGGCGGCTCGACGTCTGCCCCTCGCGATTGTCGTCGCGATCGCCGGCCCGACGACGGTGGTCATCGCCCTGTTGCTTGCTCTCGTCATGCCCGGCACCCCCAGCTGGCCGGGCTTCTGGCTCGGCTTTGCCGCGGGATTACTCGGCGGCACAGGGCTCCCCGTTGCCTACCGCGCCTTCGCGATCGGCCCCGTCGGCATCGCGGGCGCGGTGCTCGCCGTCGTCGGCACGGGCCTGCTCGTGCTCGTCGGCGTCGTCACGGGCGACACCATCACGCCCCTGCGCGGCGCGGGCCTCGCACTCGGGCTCGTCGCGATTCTGCTCGTGACCTACCGCCCGCCCGTCGACGGCGTTCGACCCAGCCTGCGCGGGCCCCTGCTCGCGGCGATCGCGGCGACGCTCTTCACGGGATTCATCGTGACGATCAACTCCACCCCCTCGGCCGATGGCTTATGGCCGATCGTCGGGGCGCGCTTCGGCGTCACGACCGTCGCGATGGTGCTTCTGGGGTGGATGCTCTACCGCCACGGTGCCCGCACGGTCGGCACGCACTTCCGCACGCGGTACGTGCTCTTTCCGATGGCCACCGGCGCGGCCGACATTCTCGGCAACCTGTTCCTCGTGCTCGCGCTGCAGTCGGGAGACCTCGTGCTGCTTGCGATTCTGGCCCCCGCCGCACCCGTGTTCACGGCGATCATCGGCCGCGTCTTCTTGGGCGAACTGATGACGCGCTGGCAAGTGCTCGGGCTTGTCGTGGCCTCGGCCGCGCTCGTGCTCGCCTCGCTCTAGCCGCTGCCCCGCGCCGCACTGTCGTGCTCAGCACAGTCGCGCGCGATCAGCTCGATCACCTCGAGCGGAAGGGGCTTCGCGTGCAGAAAGTGCACCGAGTCGGTCTTCGCGCGATACGGCCCCACCGCGGCCTCGAAGTGCTCGTCACCGCGATAAATCGGGTAGAGCGCGAGGTGCTGCTTCCAGTTCGCGTAGTGCCGGCCGTGACGCGCGTCGACCATGACGGCGGGCATCCCGTAGCGAAACGCCTCGGTGCCGTTCGGGATGCACCGCAACAGCACCTCCCGCACCGCGACGAGTCGCTCGCGCGCGGCTTCGGGAGCCGCCGCGATGTACTCGTCGATCTCGCTCATGCGCGGGCGGCGGCCACGCGGGCGAGCGCGAGTCGGTCAGCGGCGTCGAGCGGCGTGATGCCCTCGAGCGTCGCGAGGGCGAGCACGTCGGCGAGCGTGCCGCCGATGCGCCGCAGCCGCGCGTCGACGGTCTCGGGGCTCTCGCCGCGTTCGGTCAAGGCGAGGTGAATGACTCCCCCGGCGTTGACGACGTAGTCGGGGGCATACAGGATGCCCCGCGCGGCCAGCGCGTCAGCCCCACTGCGCTCGGCGAGCGGGTTGTTCGCCGGCCCGCACACGGCACGCACGGGCAGTTGCTCAATCACAGGCGTGGTCAGGATTCCGCCGAGGCCAGCCGGCACGAACACATCGGCGGGAGTCGAGACGGCGTCGGCCGCGTCAATCCACGTGGCACCGAGATCGTGGGCGAGAGTGCGCGCGGCCGGATTGATGTCGGTGACGGTCAGCACCGCACCGGCGTTGGCGAGTCGTCGCGCGAGCCGCGAGCCGACCTGGCCGAGCCCCGAGATGACGAAAGAGCGGCCCGCGACGTCGGTCGAGCCGAAGACCGCGAGCAGCACCTGCTCGATCGAGGCGAACACCCCGAGCGCCGTTCCGGCGGCCGGTTCACCCGAGCCGCCATCGGCGGCGGGCAGACCGACGACGTGCTGGGTCCGCTCGCGCACGATGAGCATGTCGTGCTCGGTCACCCCCACGTCTTCGGTCGTGATGTACGCGCCGCCGAACGACTCTACGAGGTCGCCGAGGTCGAGCAGGGCATCCCGTCGCTGGGCCGCATCGAGAACGTGCCCCGGCGGCAGGGCGATGACGGCCTTGCCGCCGCCCGCACCAATGTCGGCGAGCGCGTTCTTCATCGTCATGGCCTGGCCGAGACGCATGGCGTCGGCGACCCCGTCGAGCCAGTGCTCGTAGGTCCACAGGCGGCAACCGCCGAGGGCGGGGCCGATCGCACTCGAGTGCAGCGCGACCGTCATGTGCAGCCCCGATCGCTCACCCGTGACGGTTGTGACGCGTTCGTGCGTGAAGGCGGGCAACGGCGTTGGCGAGTGCGGAGCGGAGGTCATGGTCTCTTCTTTCGATCGGCCGGAACGAGCCGGACTCTTAGGCTCCGGCACCCTCGAGGTCGCCGACACTCAGCGACACCGTGTCGACGAGGTCGAGGGGAGTCGTCGGGCGAGCGGGCATCCACGAGACGCGTTTCTTCCAGCGGCCGCGCCCGAAGCCGCCGACGAGCGCACGCAGCACGGCCGTCTCGTCGAGTCCGGCTTCGACGAGCGCCGCGAGTTCGGCGGAGTTGAGCCCGAGCGGCTGGTCGACGCCATCAGGAGCGCTGTTGCCGAGGTCGCTGCCGTAGAGCAGCCCTCCCCCGGCGGCGCGAAAGGCACGCACGTTCTCGATCGCGACCGCGCGCTCGGCGGGCGCGTGAATCGCGAGCGTCGAGATCCAGCGCTGGCCTTGCGCCACGGCCTGCTCGACGAGCGCGGGGGCGAGCACCTCGCTAAACGGAGTGTGCGCGAGCACGTCAACGCCTGCCGCGATCGCGCGGGCGGCCTGCCCCGCGCCTTCGACGTGCGCGACCACGGGCAGGCCCGCCACGCGCACT
>JBDKJR010000303.1:0-6132 GCA_039796515.1 Actinomycetota bacterium | reverse complement strand
CGCGCGAGACCCGCCGAATCGCGTCGACGAGTCCGGTCGCCCGAACTTCTTTGAGCAAGTAACCGTTGGCCCCGGCGAGCACGGCGGCGAGCACGGCTTCATCGTCGTCATACGAGGTGAGAATGAGGCAGCCCACCTCGGGTCGCGCCGACTTGACGTCGCGGCACACATCGATGCCGCTTCCGTCGGGCAGGCGGCCATCGAGAACGGTGACCGTGGCCCCGCTCGCGAGAATCGCCTCAGCCGCGCCAGCGGTGGCTCCCGCTTCGCCGACGACGGTGATGCCCTCTTCTTGTTCGAGGAGGTCAGCAATGCCTCGACGCACGATTTCGTGGTCGTCGAGCAGGAATACGCGGATGGGCTCAGTCATCGTGCTTCCCAGGGTACGCTCCAGCGCACGAGAGTTCCGTGAGGCGTGACGGGTTCGATCGTGAAGACGCCGCCGCGCTCATGGGCCCGTGCGGCGAGATTCGCGAGTCCGCTGCGACGCTCGGTCTCGGGCATCCCGACTCCGTCATCACGCACGGTCACGACGACCTCGGCACCCCGAACGGCCACACTCGCTTCGACGAGCGAGGCCTGTGCGTGCCGCACCGCGTTCGACAGAGCCTCGCGCATAACCGCCGTCACTTCGTCGCCGAGCCCGAGATTCACGAGCGTGTCAACGGGGCCGCTGAACTCGAGTCGCGAGTCGAGCGATTCGCCTTCGAGCGTTTCGCGAACGAGCGTGTTGATGCGCGCGCGCAAGCTGTAGGCGTTGGCGCTCGGAGTCGTCGACAGCCGGTAGATCGCTTGCCGAATCTGCCGAATCGTGGAATCGATGGCGTCAACCTGTGATGCGATGCGGGCGCCGGTGGTTGACGACGGGTCGCCCACCACGCTCTGCAGCGAGAGGCCGACGGCAAACAGGCTCTGGATGACGTGGTCGTGCAGGTCTCGCGCGATGCGGTCGCGCTCGTCCGTCAGCGCGAGCCACTGTTCATCGATGCGCGCTCGAGCGAGTTCGCGCGCAATCGCCACCGATCGCCCGAATCGCGCGACGGTCTCGCGATCGGCTTCGGTGAACGGATGCCCGTGCGGCCCGCGCGCTATGGCCAGCCCGGCGGCCGCGCGGTCGGCGCTGCCCTGCAGCGGCACGACGAGCACGGGGCCCAATTCCGATTCGTCGGCGAGCTGGCGCAGTGCATGCGCGGCGCCGTCAGCGCCATCGTCGAGCGCATCAACGACGACGACGTGGGGAGCGCCCGTGAGCTCACGAACCGTCTCGGTAATCGCCTCGAGGTCGTCGGGCCCGACCTCTCCCGCGAGCAAGCGCTGGGTGAGGCGTTCTGACGCTGCGAGCCAGCGCCGATCTTCTTGCGATTGCTCGTAGAGCCGCGAGTTGCCGATCGCGGTTCCGGCCATAGCGGCAAGCGCGACGATGATGGCCTCATCGATGTCGTCGAACGGCCCGTTCTCGTGTTCGGTCAGGTAGAGGTTGCCGAACACCGTGCCGTCGACACGAATCGGAACCCCGAGAAAGGCATCCATGGCGGGGTGATTCGGCGGGAAGCCGACCGATCGCTCGTCATCGGAAAGGTGTTCGAGACGGATGCTCCGCCCCTCGGTAATCACGGCGCCCAATATTCCCCGGCCACTGGGCGGCGCGCCCAAGCCGTGCACTTGCTCCTCGCTCAACCCCGAGTGCAAGAACCGCTCGAGCCCGCCATCGGGCGCGAGCACTCCCAGTGCTCCGTAGCGCGCGCCTACCAACTCACGCGCGACCGTGACGATGCGTTGCAGGCGCGTCGTGAGGTCGAGGCTCTCGGTAACGGCTTCTGATGCGGAAATCAGCAAGCCCACCCGGTGGTAGCCGTCGTCCATCCCCTGGGCGCGCTGCATGATGCGCTCGACGAGCGCATCGAGCGTGCTCGGGGACGAGCTCACGGTGCGCCGTCGGGCAGGTTCTGCGAGTCGGCCGCGGCGCGGCGAGCACCTCCGAGGTGCACGGGCGTGACGTCGGCGGGCGCTTCGTCTTTCACCAGAGAGGGCCGAAGCTCGACCGGCTCAATCGTCTCATTGCGACGCTTCGCCTGGCGGCCCCGGTAGACCAGGTTGAGCACCTCGACAATGATCGCGAAGGCGATGGGGCCGTAGATGAAGGCCTTGTCGACGTGTACGTCGAATCCTTCGGCAATGAGCGTCGTTCCGATCAGCACGAGGAAGGCGAGCGCGAGCATCTTGACCGTGGGGTGGCGGTTGACGAAGTCGCTGATGGCCTTGGCGGTGAACAGCATGAGCGTGATGGCAATCACGACCGCGGCGATCATGACCCAGAGCTCATCGACCATGCCGACGGCGGTAATGACCGAGTCGATAGAGAAAACGATGTCGATGAGCAAGATCTGCACGATGATGCCCGCGAAGGTGACGGTCTTGCCCGTGGACTGCTGGTGACCTTCGGCGCCTTCGAGCTTCTCGTGAATCTCGACGACCGCCTTGTAGACGAGGAAGAGCCCACCGAGGATCAAGATGAGGTCGCGCCCTGAGAAGCCCATGCCCGCGAGCACAAAGAGGTCATTGGTCAGGCTGATGATCCAGCTCGCGGCCAGCAGCAACAAGATGCGCATGATCATGGCGAGCGAGAGGCCCGTGATGCGGGCCCGGTTCTGTTGTTCGGGCGGAAGCTTGCTCGCCAGAATCGAGATGAAGATGACGTTGTCGATGCCGAGGATGATCTCGAGAACGAGCAGGGTGGCGAAGGCCACGAGCAGCTCGGGAGAGAAGGCGAATTCCATGTCCGAATCCTAGGTGACGCGGCGTACACTTCAGTCTGTACACGGGAGTCCGGTGAACCGGGCTGAGAGGAAGCGCACTCACGCTTCGACCGTCGAACCTGATCCGGATCATGCCGGCGCAGGGAGGACTTCTCGCACCCGTGCCGACCGAATCCGCGGGCACGAGAGTCGTGGCCGCGCACAGCGAAAGGCACGATTCTTATGGTCTCTACCCCCGCATCCGTTGCACCGACACCGCGCCCGGTTCTGCGCTGGCGCGTTGTCGACATCGTCGTGGCGAGCGTGCTCGGCGTCGCCGGCGGTCTCGTCATGACGCTGTGGAACCTCGTCTACTCGCCCGTCACGGCGCCTCTCGAGGCGGTGCTGCCGGGCCTGCAGGCGCTGACGTACGCCATCTGGCTCTTTCCGGCCGTGCTCGTGGGCCTCGTCGTGCGCAAGCCCGGAGCGGCCCTCTATGGCGAACTCGTCGCGGCGACCGTCTCGGCGCTGCTCGGCGGCATGTGGGGTTGGACGGCTCTTGCCTGGGGACTTGTTCAGGGTCTCGGCGCCGAAATCGTCTTCGCGATTCTGCTCTACCGCGCGTGGGGTCTCGTCCCCGCGATTCTCGCGGGCATGGGCGCCGGGGTGGGCATGGTCGTCATGGATCTCTCGTTCTACTACGCCGGAACCCGGCCCGAGTTCATGGCGGTCTACGCCGTGAGCGCGATCGTGTCGGGTGCCGTCATCGCGGGACTCGGCAGTTGGCTCATGGTGCGGGGTCTTGCCCGCACGGGCGCGCTGTCACGATTCGCCGCGGGCCGCGAGCTCACGGCCTCCGTCACCACCGAGCCCGACGCGGTTCGGGCTGAGGATGCGCGATCGAACGCGTGACAGCGACCGGCGCGGCGGCTTTCGGCGCGCGGGGCTTCAGCTGGACTCCGGCCGGCCGAGCCGCCCCGGTGCTCGCTGAGCTTGATCTGACGATCGAGCCGGGCGAACGCGTGTTGCTTCTCGGGGCGTCGGGCAGCGGAAAGTCGACGCTCTTGCAGGCCTGGGCGGGTGTTCTGGGCGGAGCAGACGAGGGCGAACAGCGCGGAGAGCTCACGGTTGACGGCGCCGATGCCCGTACCGCGCGCGGCCGCGTCGGCCTGGTGCAACAAGACCCGGATGCCCAGCTCGTGCTCGCCCGTGCCCGCGACGACGTCGCCTTTGGCCCCGAGAACCTCGGCGAACCCGCCACCCAGATTCTGGCGGGAGTGCCGCGCGCGCTCGAGAGTGTCGGGCTCGCGGGTTTCGCTGATGCCGACACACGGCGGCTCTCGGGTGGGCAGCAACAGCGGCTCGGGCTCGCGGGCGTGCTGGCCATGCGCCCGGCTGCCCTGCTGCTCGACGAGCCGACCGCCCACCTCGACCGCGCCGGGGTGAGTGAGGTTGCGGCCGCGGTGGCGGCGCTCGTCGGCGATCGCTCGGTGACGCTCGTGGTCGTCGAGCATCGCATCGACGTGTGGGCGCCGCTCGTTGACCGTGTGATCGTGCTCGACGCCGGGCGAGTGCTGGCCGATGGACCGATCGCCGACGTGCTGCGCGAGCGGGGGGCGGAGCTTGCGCAGCGGGGCGTGTGGGTGGCCGGGCGGGAGCCCGAGCATCCGTCGCCCGCGACCGCGCCGGTGGGTGAGGTGCTCGTCGCCACGCGCGGTCTGCGCGTGCAGCCGCCCGGGGGAGCGCCGCTCGCCGTGGGGGGTCGTGCGGGGCTCGACCTTGAGGTGCGCGCGGGTGAGGTCGTCGCCCTCACCGGAGTGAATGGCGCGGGCAAGAGCACGCTGCTCATGACGCTCGCAGGGCTGCAACCGCTCGCCAGCGGCACGATCGAGGCGCTCGGTGCGGGCGACCCGGCCGGCTGGCTGTCGGCGGAGTTCGCGGGTCGGTTCGGCGTCGTGTTTCAGAACCCCGAGCACCAGTTTGTGGCGGCCACGGTTCGCGCCGAGCTCGAGGTGAGCGCGCCGAATGCGGAGCGCGTCGAGTCGCTGCTCGATCGGTTGCGGTTGCGACACCTCGCCTTTGCGAGCCCGTTCACGCTGAGCGGGGGAGAACAACGTCGACTGTCGGTCGCCACCGCGCTTGCGGCCGTGCCAGCCGTGGTGTTGCTCGACGAGCCGACGTTCGGGCAAGACAGCCGCACGTGGGCCGAGCTCGCCGCCTTGCTCGCAGCGCATCGCGACAGTGGGGGCGCCATCATCATGGCCACGCACGATCGCGACCTCATCGACGCTCTTGACGCGCGAGAGGTCGTCGTGCCGGCCTCGCCCGCCGCGGCGCCCCGAGAGGAGCGTGAGCGCCCGAGTCGGGGTGAACGCCTCAACCCCGTCGCGGCTATCGCGGCCTCGCTCATTCCGGCGCTGCTTCTCGTGACGACGCTCGACGTCGTCTCGGCGGCGGTCGCACTCACCCTTCAACTCGTGCTGCTTCCGTTGCTCGGCAATCCCGCGCGCACGCTGTTGCGGCGAATCGCCCCCGTGCTCATCGCGGCCCCCTTCGCCGCGGCCACGGTCGTGCTCTATGGCCGCACCTCGGGCACCGTCTACGCCGAGTTTCTCTTCGTGCGCATCAGTGACGGCTCACTCGAACTGGCCCTCGCCACGCTCTTGCGCATTCTCGCCATCGGCATTCCCGCGATCGCCCTGGTCGCGCGACCCGATGCGACGCGGCTGGGGGATGCCCTCGGCCAGAACCTCCGCCTACCCAGTCGCTTCGTGCTCGGGGGAGTCGCTGCCCTGCGCTTGCTGACCGTGCTGGGCGATGACGCACGGCTGCTCGAGCGCGCGCGCCGCGCACGCGGCCTCGGCGATCGCGGCCGAGTTCGGCGAACCCTCGGGCTCGTGTTTTCGCTGCTCGTGCTCTCGATTCGGCGCGGCTCTGCCCTCGCGATTGGCATGGAGGCGCGCGGCCTCGGCGCGCCCGGGCCGCGCACGTGGGTGCGTCCGTCACCATGGCGAGCATCCGACACCGTTGTTGTCATGATCGGCATCGCCATCTCGGTTGTCGCCATTGCGGCCGCGATAGTGACGGGAAGGTTCACGAGTGTCATCGGCTGAGGCGACCCCGCGCATCACGCTCATCGATGGGCGGTCGGGCTCGGGCAAGACGACCTTCGCCACGGTGCTTGCCGCGCGCACGGGGGCTCAGCTGCTGGGTCTCGACGACGTTTACCCCGGCTGGGACGGCCTCGAGGCGGGCGAGGTTCACGTGCTCGAGCACGTGCTGCGAGCGATCGCTGCGGGCCGCGTGCCGCGCTGGCGGGCCTGGAATTGGCGCGACGATGCTCCGGGCGCGTGGCACGAGCTCGACCCCACGCGCGATCTCATCATTGAGGGATGCG
>JBDKJR010000302.1:0-4307 GCA_039796515.1 Actinomycetota bacterium | reverse complement strand
TCGACTCGAGGTGCGCCTTGAACCGCCCGCTCATCGGGTCGCCGTGGGCGACCGTGCGGTCGCCACCCTCCTCGTGAGCAACCCCACGCGACGTCGGTCGTTCGGCCAGGTCGTTGATGTTCCCGTCGGGCCCGACATCGTCGAGGCGTCCATTGTGGGCTTGTCGCCGGGAGCGACGACCGAGCGTGAGATCGAGGTGCCCACGGCGCGCCGCGGCCGAATCGCCGTGGGGCCCGTGCGCACCGTGCGAGCCGACCCCATCGGACTGGTTCGGCGTGAGATTGTCTATACCGAGGTGCGCGAACTCATCGTGCATCCCCGCACGATCGACATTCCGTCGACCTCGAGCGGCCTCATGCGCGACCTTGAAGGCCAGCCGACTCGTGACCTCACGCCGAGCGACCTCGCCTTTCACGCGCTGCGTGAGTATGTGCCCGGCGATGACCGGCGGCACATTCACTGGAAGTCAACTGCCAAGACGGGCCGCTTCATGGTGCGCCAGTTCGAAGAGACGCGCCGCAGTCACCTGATCGTTGCCGTGAGCATCGCGAGCATCGACTTCGGTTCTGACGAGGAGTTCGAACTCGCGGTGAGCGTTGCGGGCAGCTTGGGCGCTCGAGCGATCCGCGACGCCCGCGAGGTCTCGGTTGTCGTGAGCGCCGTGACGCCTGAGTTTGCCAAGCGCGCGGTCGTCGCGCTGCGCCCGTTGTCAACGCTCACACCCACGCGATTGCTTGATGAGCTTGCCGTTGTGGAGCATGGCCCGGCGGCCCTCGGAATTCTCGATGTCGCGCGACTCGCAGGAGAGAGCGCGCGCGGTGTGTCGGTCGCTTTTCTCGTGGTGGGGTCGACGGTCACCCCCGCCCGACTCCGCACCGCGGCCGCGGGTTTTCCTCCGGCCGTCGAAGTTGTCGTCATTGTGTGTGACCCCGAGCACATTCCGGGGCGCCGTCGGCTGGGCAGCTTTACCGTCACGACCATCGGGTCGCTCGCCGACTTGCGTCGGGCAATGCGGGGGGCGTCGACGTGGTGAGAGCATCTCGAACCCCGAAGCGGGCCGCCCCGCGTTCGCGCGTCGCGACGTCGATCGTGGTCTCGGCAACGCTGTTTTCGACGGCGGCGTGGGCGATCATCGCCGTCGTGCTGTGGCCGCTCTACCGCGACGGCTCGTTTATCGTGCTCGCGGTCGCGGCGATCGGCCTGGGCACGGCGATTGCGGTGGCGGGTGCCCTTGTGCGATGGCCGGGATGGGGGGTGCTGCTCGCCACCCTCGCCACCTTCACCGTTGTGGGCGTGCCGCTCGCGGTGCCAGGCCGCACGATCTATGGCGTGCTGCCGGAACCCGAGGGCATCATCGATCTCTATCGGGGTGTCGTCGTGGGGTGGCGACAGCTCCTGACGATTGACTTGCCCGTCGCCGACTATCAGGCGCTCTTGGTGCCGGCCCTCGTGCTGCTCTTGGGCGGACCCGTGGCGACTCTCTCGATCGCTCTTCGAGCGCGGCGCGGTGAGCGAGCCGCGATCGTGCCCCTCGTCGTCTTTCCGTTGGCGATCGCCATCGGCCCCGTCGAGCCCGTGCTGCCGATCGCCACAACGATTGCCCTCGCCGCGACTCTGCTGTTGTGGATGGCGGTCTGGCGCCGGCATCGACGCCGGGTGGCTGTTGGCGCAGCGGGGGCGGCCGACTCTCGCTGGCTCGGGGTGCGATCGCTCGCCGCGGCCGTCGCTCTGGTTCTCGTTGCGGGAGCGGTCGGCGCCGCCGTGGTGGCCGTCGTGCCGACGGCCAACGATCGCACGGTCTTGCGGACCATTGTCGAGCAGCCCTTCGACCCGCTCGATCAGCCGAGCCCGCTCTCGGCCTACCGGGCATCGTTCGCGCCCGACGTCGCTGACCAGTCGGCGCTCACTGTTTCTGGGGCACCCGCGGGGGCGCGCATCCGCATCGCCGTGCTCGACAGCTATGACGGCACCGTCTTTGCCGTGGGGAGCGACAGTGTTGATAGCGCGTCGGGGCGTTTCGTGCGCATCCCGACTCAACGCGACCTGAGCCGTTCGCCGGGCGAGCGTGCCACCGTGCAGATCGAGGTGCTCCGAAGCACGGGTGTCTGGCTGCCGACGATGGGGGAGTTTGGACGCATCACCATCGAGAGTGACAACGCGGCCGATCTGCGTGACCGCTTCGTGCTCAACACCGTGACCGGAACCGCGGCCCTCGTCGGCGGGGTTCCTGACGCGCTGCAATACACGCTCGATGTTGCCGTCGATACGGGCGCTGACAGCATCACCGTCGGCGAGCTGACCCCTGGGCCGGATGCTGTACCGGGAATCACGGCGACCCCTGAAGCCCTCTTGACCTGCCTCGACGAGGCCGTAGGAGACGTGCAAGGCGCCGGACCACAATTGCAGCGAGCGCTCGACGAGTTGCAATCGCAGGGATACCTCAGCCACGGGGTGGCGGACGACGAAGCGCCCAGTCGCTCGGGACACTCGATCGAGCGGTTGGAATCCCTCTTTACCAATCGGCCCATGGTTGGCGACGCGGAACAGTTCGCTGTCGCGGCCGCCCTCATCGCTCGAGAACTGGGCTTCCCCTCGCGCGTCGTGCTTGGCTTTCCTGCGGTCGACGGCCCCGGCCCCGTGACCTTCGTCGAGAGTGATCGCACGGCGTGGATCGAAATCTCGACGGCGAGCGGCGGGTGGATGCCCGTCGACGTCGTTCCTGCCCGCCGAGAGCTGCCCCCCGCTGAGCCCGACGAGCCGATCCCGGTCTCGCGACCGCAGAACGCGGTGCAACCCCCCGTCGACGATCCGGCACCGCTCGAAGAACTTGCCCCGCCAGAGGTTGAGCAGATCGACGATCCTGCAGCGGATCCTTTCTGGCAGTTCGTTCTTGAGGTCGTGCGCGTCGTGAGCATCGTCGCCCTCATCGGTGCCGTTCTCATTTCGCCCTTGCTCGCCATCGTCGCGGTCAAGGCACAGCGTCGTCGCCGTCGTCGAACGGCCGCCGATACGACCGCTCGCATTCTCGGGGGGTGGCTCGATGTGACCGATACCGCTCGCGACCACGGTCTCGACCTGCCGGCCGCCGCCACCCGCAGCGAGGTCGCGACGGCCATGGGGCTCCCGCAGGCACTCGTGCTCGCGCGCGTTGCCGACCGAGCGATCTACGCGCCCGAAGAGCCCGACGCGCTCGAGGCCGACCGTGTGTGGGAGACGGCCGACGCGCTGCGGGCATCCTTCGCCGACGGTCGGTCGAGGCGGGAACGCGTGCGGGCGGCGACCTCGTTGCGTTCGCTGCGCCGCTATCGTGGAGGCCGACGATCAAGAGGGGGTCGCTCCGCGTGACGTGTCAGCATTGCTCCGCTGAGTTGCCGCCCTTCGCGCTGTTTTGCGGCGAGTGCGGACGCTCGGTCTCGGCGCCGGTCGTGCCCGTGCCGGTCGTGCCGGCCCCGATCGTTTCGGAGCCGGACATGCCCGCCGCGCCGGAACCCGCAGCGCCCGCCGCGCCAGAGCCGGTCGTGCCGGTGCCGGACGACTCTGCGCCCGTCCCATCGGAGCCGACGGCGCCCGCCATGTCGGCGTTGCTCGCTCAGGACGTCGCGGAAGAGCCTGCGGCGCCCGTTCACGCGCCGTCATTCTTGGTCGAGTCGGTCGATCGGCTTCCCGTGCTGTGTGCGGTCTGCGGTGCTCGCGCTGAGTCGCATGATCTTTTTTGCGCCGAGTGCGGAAGCCCGTTGCCGCACGACACGCAGATCATTGATCGGCTTCCCGAGCTCGGTGCGGTTCCGACCGCGCAGCCGCTTGCCACGCCGCTCGCCGACCGCCGAGCACAGACTCCCATGGCGCCGGTCATCCCGGCTCCAGCGGTTTCGCCGGAACCCGATCTCGAGAGCACACGGCTCGTTCCGCGAGGCACGGGTGGGGCCCGATTCGTTTTGCAGTTCAGTACGGGCGAGAGCTACACAGTTCTTGGCTCGGGCCTTGCCGGGCGTAACCCGCATCCCGAGCCGGGGGAGTATGTCGACCACCTCGTGACGATCGTTGACCCGGGTCGCTCGGTGTCGAAAACGCACTTGGAGTTTGGACAGCACGACGGGGTCTTTTGGGTGAGCGATCGGCACTCGGGCAACGGCTCCGTGATTCGCGAGCCCGGGTCAGAGCCGCGTGTGTGTGAGCCAGGCAAGCGGTACCCGGTCGTTCGAGGAACCCGTGTCGACCTGGGCGAGCAATTCGTCGTCGTGAGCTGACCTCTCCTCCACAGCGTTCGGTGCGCCGCGGGATGCTCGCTCGCGTCGCAGAAACGGCAT
>JBDKJR010000301.1:0-3626 GCA_039796515.1 Actinomycetota bacterium | reverse complement strand
GGCACCGGATGATCGCACCCCGCACCCGGTCGGCCCCCAGATCGGCGGCATCGAGCAGCTGCCACTCGTGCCAGCCGATGCTCTTCGCCAAGCGGTCACGGCTCAGCTGCGTGAGCCACGCCGCGTGAAAGATCGGATACCCCACGGGCCCGGCGCCGCGCGACTGCAGGTACTCGATGATCGAGTGCTGCGCACCCGACGCCTGCTCGAAAGGGCTGCGGGTCACCCAGTCGCGGTTGCCGTACCGCCAGCGGCCCTCGCCGTCGGCCTCGATGCTCTCGTGCGACTTCACTTCGATGACGAGGATGCCCAGCCCCGGCGCCACGACCACAAAGTCAGCTTCGCCCTGCACTTGGCTGACGTGCCGCGCGATCTCGAGCGAGTGAAAGACGACCCACTCGCTCGCCTTTGGGGTCGTCGCGCAGCGCGGCAAAGACCGCGTGCTCGCCGGGAGGGGCGTCGTCGCCAATCGTCGGCGGGATCATGCGGGCCATGACGTGAGCCTACGTCGCGGGTGTGCTCGCGGCGAGGGTGCTGGACCGTCGGCCCGCGGCTGTGGCGGGCCCCATGGGGTTACGCCGCGAAACCTTCAACCACGAGTCGCTCAGACTTCCTGCGATTGGGGAGTCTGCCGAAACCCCCTGCCGTTGCGAACGCGTTCTCCTCCGCCGCCGACCGCGACCCACCGTGCGCAGGTTCGCTGCAACCACACTTCCACGCGCTCCTGATCAATGAGGCCACGCCTCCTCCCCCGCGCCGCGGCAATCGGCAGCCTGCCACCTCATGCTGCGGGGCAGACTCTCGCAACCAGCCCGTCGACGACAATGACGGCGACGCGCAGTGCGTCAACTAAAGGTTGACATGGGATCGGGCGGGAGATACCGTGAAGCCACGAATTCTTCCGTCGGCACGCAAACACGGCCTCCCTGATCACAGCATTCTTCACGCGGTCTCGATCGCTTTTCGTGTCGTCAGAATCGAAGCCGAAATGGTCTTGATCATTGGTCCCGACGAGAACGGCCAGCTACTCGAGGTGATCGTCGCCGACCCCGACGATGACGCCCGAATCATTCATGCGATGCCCCTGCGGCGACGCTTCGTGCACTTCCTGCGGTGAGGAGAAAGTAGATGAGCAAGAAGACGACCCTGCGCGACATTGAGCAGCTGCTCGACGTCATCGACCTTGACGACTATCCCGTTGACGACCCTGCCGACTTGCGGCGTATCGGGCTCGCCGCGAAAGACGTCGAGCGCGCCAAGACTGAGCTGGCCGAAGCGGTCGCCGCCGCCCGCACCAACGGTCGAAGCTGGGGCTTCATCGGGTTGGTGCTCGGTATCAGCAAGCAGGCCGCACAGCAGCGGTTCGGCGAGCCGGCAGCGTCCTAGTCGTCGACCTTCGGCACGAACCACGGCGGATACACCGCGACCTTGGCCGTCACGCCCGCCGACGTGAGCAGGTCGCGCACCTCGTCGCGGCGACGGTCATTCGCGACGGCCACGAGGGCCACGGTTGCGAGCGACACTGGCCCGGGCACCAGCGCCTCGGCGGTTTGCAGAGCCTCGGGGGTTCCCGCGGCGCGCGCGAGCATCCGTTGCCGGCCGTCGGTCCCGATGCCGAGCTTGGTTGCCGGAGCCGCCGCGTCGCCGTCGGTCACCACGACGGTGTTCGAGACGGCGGCGATGTCGACGCCCAACACGACGAAGTCGACGGTGGATGCGGCCTTCGCCGCCTCGCTCCACGTCGGCCCGTGAGCACCCTCTTGCACCTCAAGCCACCAGGTTGCCTGAGGCGTCAGGCTGAACGCCACGCAGTCGGCAGCCGAGCGCTCGATGCCGTCATCGTCGGGACCACCGTCGCCCGGCACGGGTGCCGAGCCGCGCAGCTCAAGGGTGAGGTCGCTCGCGAGTCGCAGCGCCGGCTGAGCCTCTGACGGCGGCAGCAGGCGGCCAGCCTCGAGAATGAGCGGCAGGTTGCTCACGTGCGTGACGTGGAACATGCGCTGCGGCAGGTTGGGCGGGCGCACCTCGGCGGCCTTGCCCGTGGCACCCGCGGCGGGGCTGCGCAGGCTACGCGCCGCCTGACGCGGAGCACGCCGCACAGTCGTCGGCGCGGCCGGAGCCGCCGGAGGAAAACAACTGGCACACATGCCGGGCTCGAAACCGTGAATGCACTCTTCCGTCAACGACCCAGCCACCGCGAACTCCCTCACAGGGGCGCCGCACGCTCGCGGCCCGGCCCCAAACCTCTAGAGTATCGCGCCCAACTCGGCGAGCCCGACCGTCGGAATGCTGATCCAGCCCTCGACGCGTGCTTTATATAGCTGGTCGGGGGTGGGCCGGATGCCCGCCCCACGTGCGTGCGCCAGAGCAACCAGCGCGGCGAGCACGGCGTCGAGTGCATCGGCTGAGGCCTGCATGAGCGGGCGGTGCTCGCCGAGCTCGAGCCACGGAGCCGCGCTGCTGAGGGCGTCGATGAGGGCGGAGCGGGCATCCGTCGACTGCTTGTAGCCGGGGCGGCCCAGTTGCCAGACACGCAACGCCATGGCGGGGTAGACCTCGACGACGGCGCTCGGATGCTCACCCGAGCGATCGACCACGCGCCCGTCGCCCGCCAGCCGGTCGAGCAGCACCGCGCACCTCAGAGCGGTCATGCCCAGTCGATCGGTCGCGACGCTCAAGGGTCGAGCGCCCGTGCGCTCGGTGACGACGCGGTCGGTCTCGCGGTGGGCGAGGCGGCGGCGCCAGGCGAGGTCGCCCGTCGCCGGAAGTGCGAGAGTCGGGGCGGCGGGCTGAACGCCGCCGCCCGCATCCGCCCGCTCGACCGCGCTCGCGTGCCGCGCCACAAAGTCGACGAAGTCGACCGGCCAGCCGAACGCGCAGTCGATGCCGATGAGGCTCACGTCGCGCGTTGCTCGCACGATGGTTTCGTCGTCAACGCCGAGGTGCAGCTGCTCGAGCACGACGCTGCCCGGCTCGACCCGCAGCACCGCAAGAGCCGTTCCCGCGGCCTCCGCCGCGAGGTCGACGCCCGCGACCCGCACGGTCATTGCGCCTCGACGATCGAAACGGCCAAGCCATGTGCGGCACGTTCGAGGCGTCGGTCGTTGGTCCACAGCGCCGAGCAGCCTGCTTTCTGCGCCGCGGCGAGGTGCAGGGCATCCGGCGTGGAGATCGCGTGTCGCGCACGCAATTCGGCAGCACGCACAAAGACTTCTTCGTCGAAGGGCGCGCGGCCCACGGCAGTGAGGGTCTCGCGGTAGTAGTCGACGAGCGCGAGGTCGCCGCGCTTGAGCGGGCCCGTCAAGCACTCCATGACGACGAGCGGAGAGACCACCAACTCGTCATCTGCGTGATCGGCGAGGGCTTGCCGCGCAAGGTGCCCTCGCTCACCGTCATCTTCGACGGCATAGATGAGGATGCACGAGTCGAGGTAAATCACGCCTTACGAGCCCCAGCTCTCACGGGCGTCACGAATGTCGGCGTCAATGTCGGCCGCGCTGCGCGAGCTCGGCGGAGGATTGCGCGCGAGCCGTTCGGCAAGGGCTCCACCCGTAAACCGCGGTTGCTCCACGGGCACGAGCCGCACGACGGGCCGGCCCCGTTTGGCGATCACGACGTCGTCACCG
>JBDKJR010000300.1:0-3780 GCA_039796515.1 Actinomycetota bacterium | reverse complement strand
TCATCCTGCATCGCCGCGGCTACATCGCACCGCGGTCAGAAGCCTTGCTCTATGCGGCAGACCGCGCGCACAACATCGCCACGGTCGTGCGCCCCGCTCTTGAGCGCGGCGACATCGTCATTCAAGATCGCTACCTCGACTCGTCGGTGGCCTATCAGGGGGCGGGCCGCGTGCTCGACCCCACCGAAGTGCGCGAGGTCTCGCTGTGGGCGACCGAGCGACTCTTGCCGCATCTCACTGTGCTTCTCGACCTCGACCCGGCCATTGGGCGCGAGCGCCTCGACGCGAGCCGCACGCGATACGACCGACTCGAGGCCGAAGAATCCGATTTTCACGAGCGTGTGCGGGCGGCTTACCTCGAACTCGCGGCTGCCGAGCCGGAGCGGTTTCTCGTGCTCGACGCGACGTTGCCGGTGGACGAGCTGCAGGCGAGCATCCGCGACCGCGTGTCAGCCCTGCTCGGCTAGGGTGGCGGCATGAGCGCCTGGGACGAACTGACCGGGCAAGAGGCAGCGATCGCGATGCTGCACGATGCCGCAGCCGATCCGAGCGCCATGACCCACTCGTGGCTCATTACGGGCCCTCCGGGCTCGGGGCGCTCGAACCTCGCTTTCGCCTTCGCGACTGCCCTGCTGCAGGGCTCGACGACGGGCGCCGAGGCGCAGCGCACGGCGGCGCAGGTTGCCGCGCGCACGCACCCCGACCTCGCGGTGCTCGCGACCGACCGCGTCATCATCTCGATCGATGAAGTGCGGCAGCTCGTCGCGCAGAGCCAGTTTTCGCCGAGCGTGGCCCCCTATCGCGTGATCGTCATCGAAGACGCCGATCGCATGGCCGAGCGCACCTCGAACGTGCTGCTCAAGGCGCTCGAAGAGCCACCGCCCCGCACGGTCTGGGTCTTGTGTGCCCCGAGCGCCGCCGACCTGATTCCGACGATTCGCTCGCGCGTGCGCACGGTGCGGTTGCGGGTGCCGAGCGTTGCCGAGGTCGCCGACCTTCTTGTGCACCGTGACGGCGTCGAGCCTGCCCTCGCCGAGCGCGCCGCTCGCGAATCGCAAACCCACATCGGCATGGCCGTGCGATTGGCGACGGATGCTGATGCCCGCGCTCGGCGTGCCCTCACGCTCGAGATTGCCCTGGGTGTTCAGAGTGTCAGCACCGCGGTGTTCGCGGCCGAGCGACTCGTTGCGGTCGCGACCGATGACGCCAAGGCGCTCACGGCCGAGCGTGAGGAAGAAGAGCGGGCGGCCGCCCTCCGATCCCTCGGCATCGAGCCGGGAGCGAGCGTGCCGATGGGCTTGCGCGCGAGCCTCAAGGCGCTCGAAGAAGACCAGAAGCGACGCGCCACCCGATCAGTGCGAGACGGCATCGATCGCGTTCTCGTCGATCTCATGTCTCTCTATCGCGACCTCGCGCTGCTGCAATTGGGTGCCGATGTCGAGCTCGTGAACGAGGCGATTCGCGGGCAGCTCGACGCTGCCGCGCGGGCCAGCACGGCCGAACAGTCACTCGCCGCTCTCGACGCCATCGCCCTCGCGCGCCGTCGGATTGAGGGAAACACGCCTCCCTTGCTCGCTCTCGAAGCGATGCTCATTTCTGCCAGTGGTCGGGTGACGGCGCTAGGCTCTGCCTCGTGACCCGACGTGCTGCTCTTGTCTCGCTCATTCTCGTTCCCACGCTGCTGCTGAGCGGCTGCGTTCCCGGCTGGCTGCAAGGCCTCACGGGTGGGGGCGTCACCTCAACGCCGACGGGTGAAGAGGTCGCCGAAAACCTGCGCCCGTACTACACGCAAGTGCTCACGTGGACAGACTGTGGCGGCGGCGCCCAGTGCGCCACGGCGATCGCGCCGCTCGACTGGGAGAACCCGGGCGAGGGCGATGACATCGAGCTTGCGCTCGTGCGGCACCCGGCGACGAGCGGAGAGCCGCAAGGCTCGTTGTTCCTCAACCCTGGTGGGCCGGGCGCATCGGGCTTCGACTTCGTGCGCGACAGCGTCGACTTCGCCGTGAGCGCCGAGCTGCAGCGCGAGTTCGACATTGTTGGGTGGGACCCTCGCGGTGTCGGCCGCTCGAGCGCCGTCACCTGCTACACCGACGCGGCTGACCTCGACCAGTTCATTTTCGGCATTCCCGAGTCCGAGTTCGGCACGCCCGAGTGGGAGGCCGAGGTGACCCAGGTTTCCGTCGACTTCGCGAATGCCTGCGCCGAGAACACGGGCCCCCTGCTCGGCTTCGTCGACACCAACAGCACCGTGCGCGACCTCGACATGATGCGCGCGATCGTGGGGGATGCCCAGCTCAACTACTTCGGATACTCCTACGGCACCGACATCGGCGCCCGCTATGCCGACCAGTTCCCCGAGAAGGTTGGGCGGCTCGTGCTCGACGGCGCGACCGACCCCACGACGACGACGTTCGACGTCGTCCTCGCCCAGTCAGAAGGATTCGAGCTGGCGCTGCGCGCCTACCTTGAGGGCTGCCCCGAGTTGGGCGCGTGCCCGTTCCCGGGCACGGTCGACGAGAGCCTTGCCCTCATCAGCGACCTCTACGACCGCCTCGACGAGAATCCGATCGAGGCCGATGACGGTCGCTTCTTCGACAGTGCGGTGCTTGACATCGCGATCGCGACGGCGCTCTACGACGAAGAGTCGTGGTCGTTCCTCTCGCAAATGTTTACCGAGTTGCGCACGGGTGTCGTTGACTCGGGCTTCTTGCTCGCCGACTTCTACTACGGGCGCGAAAACGGTGAATACATCGACAACTCGCTCGAAGCGTTCATCGCGATCAACTGCCTCGACTATCCCGTTGAGACCGACCGGGCCGTGATCGCCGAACAAAACGCGCAAATTCGCGAGGTGGCTCCGACGACGGCGGGTGACGGCAACCCGCTCGGCGACGTGCTGTGTGCCAACTGGCCATACCAATTCGAGGGCGAGCTCGGGCCCGTCAGTGGCGCGGGAGCGGCCCCCATTCTCGTGATTGGTACGACGGGTGACCCGGCCACGCCGTTCCAGTGGGCTGAGGCTTTGGCCGAGCAGCTTGAGAGCGGCGTGTTGTTGACCTGGGTGGGCGAAGGACACATCGCCTACGACGAGGGCGATCCCTGCATCAACGACCTCGTTGACGACTACTTCATCACCGGCGCGGTGCCCGCAGACGGGATCGTCTGCGACCCAGGGCAGGGCTGATCCGTGGCGGAGCACGAGGTGGGTGAGCACGTGGTGGGTGCGGCCGAGGAGAGTGCGCACATGGAAAGTACGCCCGCGGCCAGTGCGCCCGGGGCGAGCACGGTTGAGGGCAGCACGTCAGCGGCGAGCATCCCGTTCGCGATTGTGTCGATCGTCGTGACCGTGCTCGCGCTTGGTCTCTTCGCGCTGCCTGTCCCTCTTGCTGGAGTGTTTGCCGCGGCGGTCATGACGATCGCGGTGGTTTTGGCGGTCATCGCGATCGTGCGAGCGGCGAGCGGCGCTCGGGGTCGGGTGGTCGCCGTCGTGGCTTTGGGACTTGCCGTGGCCACCGGTGCCGTGTCGACGGCCGTCGCCGCCGGTACGACGATTGCCTTTGCCAACGCTCTCCGCGAGAGCGGCGCGCCGTCGTTGGCGAGTTTTCTTGCGGGCGACGCGGCGGCTCCCGCTGACGATGCGCAGATTTCTGGCCAGTGGGTCGTCGATGAGTTGTTGCGGGAGTGCCGCGCGGGGCACTTGCACGCCGTGCCGGCTCCCGAGTCAACGACGCTGTTTCTCGTGGGCGAGCGCCCCGTGAGCGTTGACAGCTTCACGTT
>JBDKJR010000299.1:0-3692 GCA_039796515.1 Actinomycetota bacterium | reverse complement strand
CGGGCAATAACGAGGCGCATCCGTCAACGGTACCTGCGTTAGTTGGCGCTGATTCAACCGCGCTGCCACGATGGGCAGGTGAGTGTCGACTGGTTTCGTTCCCCTGAGTGGACCGAAGAGGCTCAAGCGGACTTCGAGCGTCGATTGGCTCGTGCCCGCGGATACAACCGGCCTCAGTTCTTGAGAATCAAGGGGTTGTCCCTCCTTGCCGTGGGGAATGTCAGCGCCGCCCGCGAACTCTGGGAGCGTGTTCTGGGTCACCCCGAGACGAGTTGGCCGGAGGAGGCAAGCGCCACGGAGCACCTCGCCGATTCGTACTCGTCGAGTGATCCACCCCGGGCTGCGTCTCTGTATAGACGCTTGTCAGAGCTGAGCCCGACGCTCAGCGGCACCACCGGTACTCATCATGTGAAACTGGCTTGGCTTTTGCTCGAGACAGGCACCGACGCTGACCTACGAGAAGTCGGCGCGCTCCTGAAGTGGTGGATAGAAAATGCCGAGAATCCATTTCACAGTGCTCACTTCGACTGGAACATCGCTTATGTGAAGTGGGCGCAAAGGCTGGGTGATCACGACTCCGCAAGGGCCGGCGCCAAACGCGCGCTTGATCTCATGGCGCGAGGACCCGTGTTCTCTCGGCACCCAACGGTCGGGCTCGTTGTTGCGAATGAAACCACAACGACATGGCTGCGTTCGGTTGCAGAAAGCGGCTAGTCCAGAAGAGAGAGGTATTGCGATCTGCACTTCATGGCGTGAATGACCTCTTCGGTGCCGTCGTCCCAGACGAGAACGACGATCTCGAGGAGACCCGCACGTGTGTCGAAGCCGATCCGAAGACGGCGTTGGGGATTCTCATCGTCAAGCGGACCGTCGATCAACGCGGTGCCAGCGGCATCTCGCACATCGGCCTCAGCAATGCCGTGCTTGAGCGCAGACGCGCGAACAATCACGCGACGTGGGCCCACGAACTGAGCGCGGCCCGAATCGCCTCCGAGCGATTCAGCCCCTCCTTCTCCGCCCGTGCCATGACGGCCGCGAGCTCGTCGGCCGTGAGCCGAACGGGAATCACCTGTGCAGCTGCTGACCCACGCGGGGCTCGCCCCCAGCGAGTGCGGAGCGCTTCGACGTCGTAGCCCTTCTCGGCTTCGTCGACCCACTGATCGACCTGAGCCTCGTCGATTTCTTGGCCGTTGATGATGCGCTTCATGATCTCATCGTAATACGTAATGCTCGAGAACGAAACGTCACGTCCACAGGCCGGGGCGGCGCTCCTCGATGACCGAGCCTCCGCCGTCGACGACGAGCAACTGGCCCGTGATGTAGCTCGCACCCGGCGAGGCGAGCCACGCGATGGCGCTCGCGATCTCGTCGGGCCGGCCGCTGCGCCCGAGCGGAACGAGCTCACCCTCTTCCGCCTCTTGCGGCAACTGCGAGCCAGTGGCGATCCAGCCGGGGGCCACGGCGTTGACCGTGATGCCCCCGCGAGCCTCATCAACGGCGAGCCCGCGCGTGAATCCCAGCAGCCCGGCCTTCGCCGTGGCGTAGCCGAGGTCGTCGCGCGCGGCCTGCACCGCACCCGTCGTCGACGCGACCGTGACGATGCGGCCCCAGTCGGCGGCGCGCATCCCGGGCACCACGGCGCGCGTCACAAGAAACACGCTCGTCAGGTTGACGTCGACCGCGCTCCGCCACTCGTCGACGCTCATGCCGATGTCACCGCGCGGCATGTCTTCACCGAGGGCGACCATTCCGGCGTTGTTGACGAGGATGCTCAGCGCGCCCACCGCCTCCACCGCAGCCGCGACGGCGCGCGTCGCGCCCTCCTCGGTCTCGAGCCGCGCGATGACCCCGTGCGCCTCGAACCCCAGCGCGCGGACCTCGGCCACGCGCTCGTCAATGCGCGAGGTCGTGGCGGTCATGACGACGCGAGCTCCGCGCTCGGCGAGCGCGCGGGCGGTGGCGAAGCCGATGCCCGAGGCCGATCCGCACCCCGTGACGAGGGCCGCGCGGCCCGTTAGATCGAGATCGGCGGGCAGAGCGGGGCGCGCGGAGGCAGAGCTCGTCATGCGGGGAGCCTAGGCGTCGGCATCCGGCGACGCAGAGGGCGGCGACGACGGAACCGGCGACGACGCAGTGTCACCCGCTCTCTTCGCGGCAGCGTTCGCGGCTGCGCCCGTCTCGCGCGCCGCCGGGGTCGCGAAGAACGCGACGCCAATGAGCACGAGCACGACCCAGAACGACGTGAGCAAGCCAACGGCTTCGCCGAGAACGCCGATGAGGGGAGGGCCGACGAGGAAGGCGAAGTAGCCGACCGTGGCGACGGCGGAGACGCGGGCGGCGGCCTTGGCCGGGTCATCCGCGGCGGCCGACATGCCGACCGGGAAGCCGAGGGAGGCACCGAGACCCCACGCAACGATGCCGATCGCGGCCGCGATGGGGGAGTCAACCGTGATGAGCAGTGCGAGGCCGGCCATCGCGAGAATCGCTGAACCGCGCAGCACCGGAACCCGCCCATAGCGGTCGAGCACCCACACACCGCCGATGCGACCGACCGTCATCGCGACGGCGAAGAGCGTGAACGAGAGCGCGCCCGTGGCTTCGTCGGCGGCACGGTCATCGACAATCGCGAGGGCCAGCCAGTCGTTGGCCGACCCTTCAGCGAAGGCCATGCCCAACACGATGAGCCCAATCAAGCGGGTGCGCGGCTCGCGCCAAATGCTCATGCGCTCGCCGAAGGTCGAACGACCGGGTCCCTCGCCGTCGTCGTCGAGCCCGGGCAGCTCGCGGTTCTTCGGTAAGTACCGCACCACGATGAGCGTGGCCACGCCGAGCACGATGGCCATGACCGTGGCGTGCACATCCACGCCGATACCGAGCGCACTCACGCCCGCCGAAATGCCAGCACCCGTGATGGTGCCGAGGCTCCAGGCCGCGTGAAACCAGGGCATGATGCTGCGGCCCTGTGCTTGTTCGACGCCGGCACCCTCAACGTTTTGCGCCACGTCGGTAATGCCGTTGGCGGCGCCGAAGAGGGCGAGAGCGATGAAGGTCAGCGCGAAGCTCTGAACGCTTTCGGCGGCAAGCCCCATCATCGCGAGCGCCACGAGGCTCGTGAGCAGCGCCACGAGAATCGTCATGCGTGATCCGATGCGGGCGATGATGTGCGACGAAGCCAAGAGGCCAATGATCGAGCCGCCCGCCATGCCCATGATGAGAAAGCCGAACTCGTCGGTGCGCACATCGAGCGCATCCCGCACGGCGGGAGTCCGCGCGAACCACGTCGCCATCGCGAGCCCATTGATCGCGAACACGGCAAACACCGCGATGCGCCATGCCGCCAACGACGGACGAGAGGTAGTTGAGCTGGTCACGCCGACCTTTCGAGAGGGGATGCTCGCGCGCGGCAGGCGCACGCACCGTGTTGCCCAACGCTAACAGCCGGGTTCACCGTCACTTCAGTACGGCTCGCCACCGCTCTCGGGCTGAGCTGAACTTGCGTCTGGCGGGCAAAAGACTAGAGTCTGCGGGTGCCTCTTACGAGGGCGCCCCAGAGACGCTCGCAACAACGAATTCGGTTGAGCCCGCCGCAGGCAGTGGTCATCGCCTTCTTCACGGCTATCTGCGTGGCTACCTTCTTGCTCTCGCTTCCGATCGCTCACGCCCCCGGTGTTGAGGTCACCTTTCTTGAAGCA
>JBDKJR010000298.1:0-2741 GCA_039796515.1 Actinomycetota bacterium | reverse complement strand
GATCCGCCGCGGGCATCACGATGGTCGTTAGCTCGACGCGCACCATCGCGAGCTCACGTACGACGTCGTCGAGCCGCCGGTCGGCCGCGCTGCCGTCGAGCAGGGCTGCCCGGACGGCAATGCGGCGTGCCTCATCGCGGCTGAGGTGCACGGCAGTGGTCACTAGGGCAGGGTATCGGCACGGCGCGTGGTGCGGCGGGCTACCGCAGCCGCCACGGCAGCACGACGTGCGCGAGGGGCGGCACGGAGGCGCCGAGCAACACCCAGCTGAGCACCTCATCGCTCGGGCGGAGCAAGATTCCGCCAATGAGGAGCGCCGCGAAGAGGATCGCCGAGGTGGCGCGGCGCACACTGCCGTCGAGCACGCGCAAGCGCTGCTCGACTTCGGGGCTGCGCACGGCGAGCTCGCCGCGGTCGAGGCGCGTGGCGAGAGCATCCACGCGCTGAGGCAAGCGGGCGAGCGCCGAGAGAATCGCGATGCCTTCGCGACCGACCGATCGCAGGGTCGAGGCGCCGCCGCCGTTGAGCAGGGTGCGCGCGAAGGGGTCGACGGCGTCCCACATGTTGAAGTCGCGATTGAGGGCGCTCGTCACGCCCGAGATGAGCGAGATCGTGCGCACGAGCAGCAGGTAGTTCTCAGGCAGCTGGAACGGCAGGGTGCGCACGAGCTCGCTGAACTGCAGGGCGAACTGCTCGAGTTCGCGCGGGTCGATGCGCGTGAGCTCGGCGACGCCCATGCCGCCGAAACGGTCGAAGAGGGCCGTGATGGCGCGCTCGAGCTCGACGGTGTCGGCGCTCGGCAACAGCACGCCGAGGCGCTGCGTCGCGACGACCCAGCCCCGAGCATCGCGCGCTGCGACAGCGAAGATGAACTGCTGCAGCCCGCTGCGCAGGTCGTCGGGAATCTCGCCCATCATGCCGAAGTCGATGTAGGTGAGCGAGAAGCCGCCCTCGCCACCGGGCGTCACGAAGATGTTCCCGGGGTGTGGGTCGGCGTGAAAGAAGCCCGCGACGAATATCTGCTCGAACGTGGCGCGAGCAAGTTCGCCGGCGACCGCGTTGGGGTCGATGCCCGCCGCCTGCAGGGCGGCGACGTCGGTGATCTTGATCGCGGTCACATCGCTCAGAGTGAGCACGCGGCGCGCGCTGCGTTCCCACACCACGGTGGGGGTGCCCACGCGCGAGTCGGCAGCGAAGTTCGTGGCGAAGCGCTCAACGTTTCCGGCTTCGGTGCGGTAGTCGATCTCGGCGAGGCTCGTGGCGGCGAACTCTTCGACGAGAGCCGGAGCATCCGCCCGCCGGTTCACGAGCCGCACGCGCGACAGCCAGCGGCCCACGCGCCGCAGTGCCGCCAGGTCGACCTCGACGATCTGCTCGATGCCGGGCCGCAACACCTTGACGACGGCGTTCTCGAACCCCAAGTCGGCGGCAATGCCGGGCGACAGCCGCGCCCGGTGCGCTTGGCCGAGCGACGCCGCCGCGATCGGTTCCGTCTCGAATGTGGCAAAGGCCCGATCCAGCGGGATGCCCAGCTCACGCTCGATCTGCCCGACAATCGCGGCGAGCTGTTCGGGCGCCACTTCGTCTTGCAGCCCCTCGAGCTCGCTCGTGATCTCGGGCGGCAGAATGTCGAGGCGCGACGACAAGAACTGCCCCACCTTGATCATGAGCCCGCCGAGGTCGGCCGCGAGGTCGTGGAACCTGCGAGCTAGCTTCTGCAGGCGACGGATGCGCCCGCGCGCCGCGAGACGCGACATGCCCAACCGCGGCAGCACGAGCTCGAACCACCAGGCTTGCACGAGGGCCCGCGCCGCAAAGCGCATGATGCGCCGGTAGCGCGCCTTCAGCGCGGGATCGTTCGTCGGAGCGCGGTTCGCGCTCTCGCTGGGCACGACCTAGTCTTCGGCGAGGATGGCGTAGAGCGCTTTGCGCGTCTGGTCGAGCAGAGCCGCCGCACGCTCTTGCTGCTCGCGCGTGCCCGACTGCGTGACCTGCGCGGCCGCCTGGGCGAGCTTCGCGCCCGCGCGCGGAACGGCCGAGGTGCGCTCGCTCCAGTGGTCGTTCATGCGCCCGCTCATGCGATCTGCCGCTTCGCTCATACGGTCGGTGAGGTCGCTGACGTTCCACGAGCTGCGGCTCGAGTTCTCGCCGGCCGGCTCGTGCGCGTGCGCGGCAGCGGCCTCGCGGCCCGCGTCGGTGAGGGCGTAGACACTGCGTTCGCCGTCGTGCTGCACGCTGAGCAGTCCCTCGTCGGTGAGCTGCTGCAACATCGGGTAGACCTGGCTGGCGGAGGGCATCCACATGCCGCCGCTCGCCGCGCCGATCGACTGCATGACCTGGTGGCCATTCTTCGCCTCGCTCTGGAGGGCCGAGAGGATGGCCGCGCGCAGGTCTCCGTGAGCGCCGCTCGTCGCACGGCCTGAACCGCGCGGAGTGAAGGCGTCACGCAGGTTCTCGACCGCCTCCCGAATGTCGAAACCGGCGGAGGACGATGAGCTGCGCATTGCGGATTCCCTTCACGCGATGGCGGGGGGAGCGTCGAACGGCGTCCCTCACACCGCCCTCAGGCTACGCACGCCACCTGGATGCGCGCCGACGGCCGCATCGGTGCGCGCTGTGCGCGGTCTGCGTGCGCTGGTGTTTTGGGCGGATTCAATCGATCGTCGCAACGCCGTTGTCTTGAACTGATCGTAGGTGTTCGTCGAAAGCTTCGGCGGGGGTTCTCCAGCCCAGCGTCTTTC
>JBDKJR010000297.1:0-9279 GCA_039796515.1 Actinomycetota bacterium | reverse complement strand
TCGCGCTTGGCCGCGCCCGCGGCGGCGCCCGCACCCGTCGCGACGACGGATGCTGCCCCCGCGTCACCCCCGCCCGCAGCCGAACCGGCACCGCCGGCGGGGTAGCGCGTGGCCCTCGCTCCGCGGGTGGTGCTCGTGCATCGCCGCACCGAGTACACCGAGTTGCTCGCCCGCCACGCCACCCGCGGGCAGGCCGAGTTCTTTCTCGCGTCGCGCGGACGCAGCATCGACGAGGTCATCGCCCGCCACGAGTCGTTGCAGTCGAGCCTCGCGCGAGTCTCGGCGGCGATTCCTGAGGGGGTGCGGCAAGCGCGCGTCGAACGAAGCGACCTCGACCGCTACGTGTTTTCACCCGAAGACGTCATCGTCATCGTGGGCCAAGACGGACTCGTCGCGAACGTCGCCAAGTATTTGAGCGGGCAGCCCGTCATTGGCATTGATCCCGAGCCGCAGCGCAACGCGGGGGTGCTGGTTCCGCACGCGGCGGGTGATGCCGGCGAGCTCATCGCGGCGGTGATCGCGGGGCGGGCATCCGTCACCGCACGGGCCATGGTGCAAGCGACGCTCGACGACGGGCAAACCCTCACGGCACTCAATGAGCTGTATGTCGGCGACGATGGCCACCAATCGTCGCGCTATGTCGTCACGACCCCCGCGGGCGAGACCGAGCGGCAATCGTCGTCGGGCATCATCATCGCGACCGGCACCGGCAGCACAGGATGGGCCGCCTCGATCGTGAGCGACCGCGGACTCGCCGGCCTGCTCCCCGAAGCCGAGTCGGCCATGCTCGGCTGGTACATCCGCGAGGCGTGGCCCTCGCGGTCAACGGGCCGCACCCTCACGGCGGGGCTCATCGGCGAGGGTGAACGCCTCGAGTTCGTGGTCGAGTCAGACACCCTCGTGGCCTTCGGCGATGGCATCGAAGACGACTACCTCTCGATCGGCTGGGGTCAGCGCCTGACCGTGGGCGTGAGCGAACGGCGATTGAACCTCGTGCCCTAAGGTCGCCCGATGACCCGGTAGACTCAACAGGTCAAGGGGAGTATTCCTTCGAAGCCGACTCGTCAATACGGGCACCCCATCGTGCTCCGGGCGGCTTGGCCCTGTCTGTGGGGCCGGGAGAGACTTTGGTCAGTTGTCGACCGACCAAGGAGCACCCATGGGTGTTACACCCCTCATCTGGATCATCACTATCGCGGTCACGATCGCGTTCTTCATCTGGGAGTTCTACGCCCACGTGCGTACGCCCCACGAGCCCACCATCGCCGAAGCGGCCAAGTGGTCGGTCTTCTACATCACGCTCGCCCTGCTCTTTGGTGTGGGCATCGGAATGGTGTCAGGGTGGCAGTTCGGCGGTGAGTACTTCGCCGGCTACCTGACCGAGAAATCCCTGTCGGTCGACAACGTCTTCGTCTTCTTGCTCATCATGAGTGCTTTCGTGGTGCCCAAGATGTATCAGCAGAAGGTGCTTCTGATTGGCATCGCGATCGCCCTCATCATGCGGGGAATCTTCATTGCGGTGGGCGCCTCGCTCATCGCGAACTTCTCGTGGGTCTTCTACATCTTTGGTGCGTTGCTGCTCGTGCTTGCGTACCGCCAAGCCTTTGGCTCGCACGAGACCGACCCGCAAAACATCGGCATCGTCAAGTTCGCCCGCCGACACCTGCCGTTCGTTGACCAGTACCACGGAGACAAGCTCTCGGTGAAGATTGACGGCAAGCGCTTCTTCACGCCCATGCTGCTCGTGATCGTGGCCATTGGCTTCGTCGACCTCATCGTTGCAGTCGACTCGATCCCCGCGATCTACGGTCTGACCGAAGAGGCCTACATCGTCTTCACCGCGAACGCCTTCGCGCTCATGGGTCTGCGCCAGCTCTACTTCTTGATCGGCGGACTGCTCGAACGACTCATCTACCTCGCCCAGGGGCTCGCGGTCATCCTCGCGTTCATCGGCCTCAAGCTCATCTCGCACGCCCTCAAGATCAACGAGCTGCCCTTCATCAACGGCGGCGAGCCGGTGAAGTGGATTCCCGAGATCCCCATCTGGTTCTCGCTCGGCTTCATCGCCACAACGATCCTCGTGGCGACCGTGCTGAGCTTGCTCAAGACGCGCAAGAACGACCTCGTGGCGGATGCCGCTGCCGAGAGTGCCGCGACCGAGGCCGAGGCTGACCGCCGCTAGCTCCAGTGCGGGTAGTGCGCCTCAACGACGTTGGGGTGCGACCGCACGCGGCTCTTGAGCCAGTTGACGCCGAACACGGGGTGCAGCGGGTTGTTGGGGTCGCGGGTCACGCCCGCGGCCTCGGCGGCCAGTTCGGCGGGGAGCGTGATGGTCGGAATCTCGGCGTCGAGCGCGGGCCCAAAGAAGAACGGCACCGAGATGCGCTCATCGCCCGGGCCAGGAGACTGCACGCGGTGCAAGGTCGCCTTGAGGTAGCCGTTCGTGGCGATCTCGAGCAGTTCGCCGATGTTGACCACGAACGCGCCGGGCACCGGCGGGGCGTCGATCCACTCGCCGTCTTTCTCCACCTGCAGGCCGCCCTTGCCGTCTTCGACATAGAGCAGCGTGAGCACGCCGAGGTCTTTGTGGGCGCCGACGCCCTGGGTGCCTTCGGTGCGCTCGCGCCCCGGGTACCGCGCAATCTTGAGGTGCGGTGAGGCATTGCCGGCGAAGGCCGCGTCGAAGGTGTCGGCGGGGGCCCCGAGCGCCTCGGCCCACGACCGCAGCAGGGTCACGCTGATGGTGCCGAGTCGCTCCATCCAGTCCACGGTCACGTCTCGCAGCGCCGGCAACTCGGCGGGCCACAGGTTGGGGCCCTCGAGGGCCCAGAAGTCGGGCACTCCGGGGCCGAGCGGCACAGCATCCCGTTCAGCACCGATGTCAATCTGTTCGCGCCAGTCGGTCTCGCCGCGCGTCAGCTCGCCACCCATGCGGGTATAGCCGCGAAAGTGCGGACTGTGCGTGTTCTCAATGGCGAGCTTCGCCTCGACCGGCAGCGCGAAGAACGCGCGCGCCGTCGCCATCATGCGGTCGAAGAACTCCGGCGGAAGGCCGTGGCCCACCAGGTAGAAGAAGCCGACCTCGTGTGTCGCGCGTCGCAACTCGTCGCGAAAACGAGCCGCGTCGTCGGCGGTGCCGGAGAGAAGCGAGAGGTCGAGGATGGGAAGCGTACGCATGAGGGAATCCTGTTCGTTGTGGGTGTTGTCGGGGAGGGGGCGCAGAGAAGGCGCACCGGTGAACTAGTTCGCGAGCGGATCTAGTTCGCGAGAGCTAGCGACAACAGCAACAACAGAACAGCGCGGTCATGATGCGTCGACCATAGCAAATCTCTTCACCGATCAAAACCCAGGTTTGCGGGAGCCGAGGGGGCGCTCGGAGACCACTCGAGAACCATCGAGTTCGCACACTGGCCGCGCACAGGCATCCGCTCTACCCTGACGACATGACCACGCTGACGGATGCCCCTCTCACCATGCTCGACGGCCGCTCGACCTCGTTCGCTGAGTTTGCGGGCAAGGTCGTGCTCGTGGTCAACGTGGCATCCCGCTGCGGGCTTGCTCCGCAGTACGCCGCGCTCGAAACCCTGCAGAAGACCTACGGCGACCGCGGATTCACCGTGCTCGGCATGCCCTCGAACCAGTTTCTGCAAGAGCTGTCGAGCGAAGAGAAGATCGCCGCCTACTGCAGCACGACGTGGGGGGTGACCTTTCCGATGACCGAGAAGGTCAAGGTCAACGGCAAGAAGCGGCACCCGCTCTATGCCGAACTCGTGCAGGCGCCCGACGCGCACGGCGTCGCGGGGCCCGTCACGTGGAACTTCGAGAAGTTTCTCGTGCTGCCGAACGGCGAAGTGCATCGCTTCCGCCCGAACGTGCTGCCCGACTCCCCCGAAATCGTCGCGCTCATCGAAGCGAACCTGCCGAGCTGATCAGGCGCTAGACCTCGATCGCGCCTCCGCGCTCGGAAAGGTAGCGGCGCAAGCTGAGGTCGGGCTCGGCCGCTTGGCGTGCGCGGTACGTCGCGAAGTCGAGTTGGGCGCGCAAGCTGTCGCCCGCGCGCATGCGCTCCGCCTGGGCCAGTTCGACGGCCTGAATCTGCTGGGCGGCCTCGACGACGCGCGCCCACTCGGTGGCCGCAATTACGATGACGCCATCGTCGTCGGCGGCGATCATGTCGTCGGGGGTAACCTCGACGCCGTCGAGCCACGCCGTGCGCATCGACCGACCCGCGGGCGGAACCCGGCGCGGCCCCGGGGGCAGTGCCCCGCGACTGTGCAGCGGGATGCCCAACTCCACGATCTGCGCCGTGTCACGGTGCCGACCCCACACGATGAGCCCGGCCATCCCCGCTTCGCGCGCCTCGAGCGTCACCAGGTCGCCGACGCACGCCTCATCGTCGCGGCCGCCGTTGTCGACGACGAGCACGGCGCCGCGCGGGGCGTCGTCGATCGCTTCGAGAAACACATCGACACTGCCCGCGTGCGTCACAGGCATTGCCAGCCCCGCGATGGGCGCGTGCGGCGCGATCGGCCTCAGTGAGGCGGGGCCGAGCCGGAGCGGAAGGCCGAGGCGCACGCAGGCGTCAGCGAGAGCCGCCGTGGGCGGTGCAGGCGAGGTGCTGGTCATGTCGGGCTCCTTGATCACGCGGCCGTGACCGACAGACTCGCACATTGCTCTCGGTGTGTCAGCGGGCCAACCACGCCTTCGCGGCATCGAGCTCGCTCTGATCGATGCCGTGGCCGCCCGGGCGGGTGTGGCGGGTGACGGATGCTCCGTGCGCGCTCGCCATGCGCTCGAGCACGTCCACGCTCGCCGCGGGGGCCATCGCATCGACGCTGCCGTTGAGCAGCAGCAGCTCGACCCCGGTGACGTCGCCGATCGGGTCACGGTCGCCGAAGGGGTACATGCCCGAGAACGCCACGACGCGGGACACCACGGAGGGGTGCAGCAGCGCGGCCGCCAGAGCGATGTTGGCGCCGTTGCTGAATCCGACGGCGGTGAGCGGGGCATCCGTCAGGCCATATTCGTCGCGCGCGGCCGTGATGAACGCGGCGAGTTCGCCGGCGCGCACGACGACGTCATCGACGTCGAAAACTCCTTCGCCCATGCGCCGGAACCAGCGGGTTGCGGAGCCTTCGCGCACGCGGCCCTGCGGCGACACGACGGTCGCCCGGGGGTCGAGCGCGCCGGCGAGGGCCATGATCTCGGTCTCGGTGCCCCCGGTGCCGTGCAGGGTGAGCAACACGGGTGCGTCCGCCTCGCCTGCCGCGACGACGTGCGGCCACGCGGCAAGGCCGCCGTCAGGCAGGGCGCTCATGCGGCCACCTCGGGGTTGTTCTCGTCGGGCACGCGAATCGGAATGACGGCGCGCTCGATCTGCTCGCGCGAGGGCTCGAGCCACGGCGGCAGCTTGAGCGAGCGACCCAGCTCGAGGGGGGCTCGTCGACGTCGAAGCCCGGGGTGTCGGTGGCGATCTCGAAGAGCACGCCGCCCGGTTCGCGGAAGTAGATGCTCGTGAAGTACTGCCGGTCGAGGATGGCGGTGATCTGGTGACCGCGAGAGGCGAGCTCGTCGCGCCAGAGTTGCTGCGTTGCTTGGTCGGGCACCCGGAAGGCGATGTGGTGCACGGTGCCGCCCGCGGTCACGCCGGGCTGCACGAGGTTCGAGGAGTGCACGTCGACCAGCGAGCCGGGCAGGCCGTCACCCGCGGCGAGACGGGTGCGGTTGCCGTGCTGCTCGGCGATGCGCATCCCGAGGTCGTTGACCATGAGGGCGATCGTCTGCTCGCTATCGCGCACCGTCAACACGCTCGAGTGCTGGCCCCGGATGGCGAACTCGGCCGGAACGTTCGCCGAATCCCAGGGGTCGCGGGGGTCGCTCTCGTTCGTCGCGACCAGCTCAATCTGCAAGCCGTCGGGGTCGTGCACGAGCAAGCGCTCTTCGCTCGAACTCGTCGAGGTGATGCGTGCCTCGGCGCCGACCGAGGCGAAGTGGTCGATCCACCAGCCGAGCGAGCCCGCGGGTACCGAGAAGGCCGTCGAGGTCGACTGGCCCGCGCCGATGCGACCGGGCTGAATACCGCGCCACGGAAAGAAGGTCATGAGGGTGCCGGGGCGGCCCGATTCGTCGCCGTAGTAAAGGTGGTAGGTGCCCGGGTCGTCAAAGTTGACGGTCTTCTTGACGAGCCGCAGCCCAAGGCCCGTGATGTAGAAGTCGATGTTCTTTTGCGGGTCGCCCGCGATCGCGGTGACGTGGTGCAGGCCCTGGGTGGTCGCGGTCATGCTCAATTCTCCTTCGTGGGGTTCGTCGATGATATCGATGCAAACGCATAGAAACCCGCGCATTATTCCCGCATCGGCACACGCTCAGAAACCCGCTCTAGCGTGGCCTCATGACCGAGCCGCTCCGCCAACTGTTGCGTCGCCCCGCGCCGCCTGCGGAGTACTGCGCGACCATCGTGGTCATGAGCGCCGTGACGAAGCTGGATGCCCTCGCCATCGTCGCTCTCGCCGTCGACCGTCCCGTCGAGCGGCAGCGCACCATGCGGCCCTTCGTTCCCCTCGATGGCGAGGGATACCAGTGCGGTGCGTGGGTGGAGATCGAGATTCCGAAGTTCGGTGAGCCACCACCCCTGGCGATCGAGGTCTACTCGTCAATCAGCGACGACCACGCTCGACTGCAGGCCCTGACTCTCATGGCGCGCCTTGAGCAGTACACCGGGTGGGGCATCCGGTCCGATTTCTCGGTCTAAAGCGCGCGCGCATCTGGTGCCGTTCGCCTCGCCCCTTTAGCATCACGAGAGAGGCGGCGCCCGAAGTCGTCCACAGACAGGAGTGAACAATGAAGTTCGAGATCGTCAAGGGCAAGAGCGAGAAGCAGCCCTACTTCTGGCGCATCGTGTCGGCCAACGGCCAGACCCTCGCCGTGAGCGAGAACTACGTGGCCAAGGCGTCGGCGAAGAGTGCCGTCGAGTCGGTCATGAAGGGCGCCGCGGGCGCGACGGTCGTCGACCTGACCTAGATCGCTAGGGCAGCAGTCGGGTCGGTCCGCGGAACAGATAGGTCGTCTCGCGGATCGACCCGAGCCCCAGCATGAGCATGAGCACGCGAGCAAGGCCCATGCCGAAACCACCGTGCGGCGGAACGCCGTAACGGAAGAAGTCAAGGTAGAACTCGAGCTCGTCGGGCTCGAGGCCCTTCTCCCGCGCTTGCGCGATGAGCACGTCGATGCGGTGCTCGCGCTGAGCGCCGGTCGAGATCTCGGTGCCGTTGTAGAGCAGGTCGTAGCTGTTCGTGATCGTCGGGTCGCCCTCGCGACGCATGTGGTAGAACGGCCGAATTCCCGTCGCGTAGTCGGTCACGAACACGAAGTCGCTGCCGTGGTTCGCCTTCACCCACGCGCTCAAGCGACGCTCGCCCTCGGGGTCGAGGTCTCCATCGGCACGCGGAATCTCGTATCCGCCCTCCGCCACGATCTGACGTGCTTCGGCGAGCGGGATGCGGGGGAACGGCGTCGACGGAACGCTCAGCTCGACGCCAAAGGCCGCCGCAATCGCGGCACCGTGCTTCTCGACGACCGCGGTGAACCCCGCCACGAGCAGTTGCTCGTGCATCTGCATGACGTCGTCGTGCGAGTCGATCCAGCTGATCTCGGCGTCGATCGACGTGAACTCGGTCGCGTGGCGCGAGGTGAAGGAGGGGTCGGCGCGGAAGGCCGGAGCGATCTCAAAGACCTTGCCGAAGCCGGCCGGCTGCGCCATTTGCTTGAAGAACTGCGGGCTCTGCGCGAGGTAGGCCTTCGTCTCGAAGTACTCCATCTCGAACAGCTCGGCGCGGCTTTCCGAGGCGCTCGCCATGAGCTTGGGGGTGTGAATCTCGATGAAGTCGCGTTCGACCCACCAGGTGCGCAGGGTGTGCTCAAACGTCGTCTGAATCTTGAAGATGAGGCTCGCCTCGGGGCGACGCAGGTCAAGAAAACGCCAGTCGAGACGCTTGTCGAGGCTCGAGTCGTCGGCGATGGGCGTCTCGGGCAGGGCCTCGCTCACGACCTCGAGCGTGGCGATCTTGACCTCGATACCGCCGAGCTTCACGCGCTCGTCGTGCTTGAGCTCGCCCGTGACGCGAATCATCGTGCCGTGCGCGAGCGCGCCGATGGTCTCAGTGAGGGCGGCTGCGGCCTGCTCGTCGGCGGAGGCGCTGTCGTCGAGTTCTCTCGTCGCCGGGTTGACGAGCTGCAAGGCTCCCGATTCGTCACGCAGAATGACGAACTGCACCTTTTTCTGGTCGCGAACGGTCTCGACCCACCCGGCCACCGTTACGGGGCCGTCGGGGAGAGCGGAGAGCTGAGATACCACGGTGCGAGTCACGAGGGTCGAGTCTACCGGCGGGGTGGCACTCGAACGGGCGCGGCGTGAGAGCGTGCTCGCCAGCGGGCGTCGTGGGCTCCGCATCCGCTCTCAGCGGTCGCAATGCCACCGAACTCTAGACTGGCGGCATGCCGGCCGACCTCGTTCATCTCGTGCGCCACGGCGAGGTGCACAACCCCGACCACGTGCTCTACGGGCGACTCGAGGGCTTCGGGCTCAGCGACCTCGGGCACCGCATGGCAGCGGCAGCCGTCACGGGCTTGGCGGGGCATCCGGTCACCGCGCTCTATGCCAGCCCGCTGCAGCGCGCGCAAGAATCAGCGGCTCCGTGGGCCGAGGCGTTCGGGCTCGACATTCGCACCGAACCGCGCATCATTGAGCCGACCAACCGCTTCGAGGGCAAGCGCATGAACGCGCGCACGCTCGCTGACCCGCGCAACTGGCACTTGCTGCGCAACCCGCGCGTTCCGAGCTGGGGCGAGCCCTTCGCCGACGTCGCCGCGCGCATGATTGCCGCCATGCACGACGCTCACCATGCGGTCGACGCAGGGGAAGTCGTCATGGTCAGTCACCAATTGCCCATCTGGATGGCGCATCGCGCGCTCGCGGGCGAGCCCCTGCACCACGACCCGCGCAAGCGGCGTTGCTCGCTCTCGAGCATCACGAGCTTTGCGGTCGTCGACGGCCGTTTCACCGAGGTTGGCTACCAAGAGCGCGGGTCTGAGCTGCTCGCCGACGCGACCGATTTGGGGGCCGTGTGATGCTGCGCGCCACTCGCACGTCGCTTATCGCCGTCGCTCTCGTCGGGGCTGTCGCCCTCTCGGGGTGCACGGCCAACGATGACCTCGCCGAGCAATACCGCGAGGGTACGGGACAGGGCTATATCTCGGGCGACGGGGCCTACACGGTCGTCG
>JBDKJR010000296.1:0-4399 GCA_039796515.1 Actinomycetota bacterium | reverse complement strand
AAAGACCTCCCGATCGTCGGCGACGTGCGTGGCGAGGGGTACTTCTTCGGCATCGAACTCGTCAAGAACAAAGAGACGAAAGAGACCTTCAACGAGGCGGAGTCAGAGCGCCTGCTGCGCGGCTTCCTCTCGAAGGCGCTCTTCGATGCCGGGCTCTACTGCCGCGCTGACGACCGAGGCGACCCCGTCATTCAGCTCGCTCCCCCGCTCACGATCGGGCCGGCCGAGTTCGACGAGATTGAGAGCATTTTGCGTCGCGTCTTGACCGAAGCAGGAAAACTGCTCTGAGCATGAGCTCCACTGCCCTCACGGGCGACGACTATCGCGCGCTGAGCTACTGGCACGCGACCGTCGCCGACGACCTCACGCCGCGCCCCGCTCTCGATGGAGACCTCGACACCGATGTCGCCATCGTGGGCGCTGGCTTGACCGGGCTGTGGACGGCGCACGAGCTTCTCAAGCGTGATCCGAGTCTGCGCATCACGCTGCTCGACAAGAACATCGCGGGCTTCGGAGCCTCGGGCCGCAACGGTGGTTGGTGCAGTGCACTCTTTCCGGCGTCAACGGCCGCCATGGAGAGAAAGCACGGGCGTGACGCCGCGCTCGCGATGCGTCGAGCGATGGTCGATACTGTCGACGAGGTCGGCTCAGCCGCCTCGGCCGCGGGCATCGACTGTGACTATGTGCGCGGGGGCACGGTCGTCTTCGCCCGCAGCGACACCCAGTGGCGGGCCGCGCAGCACGAGGTGGATGAGGCGCGCAGCTATGGCGTCGACGCTCTCGAGCTGTGGGGTTCCGACCGGGTTCACGCACGGGATGCCCGTGGCGCGGTCTACGACCCGGCATGCGCTCGCGTGCACCCCGCCGCCCTCGTGCGCGGGCTGGCGCGCGTTGTCGAGCAGCAGGGTGCGGTCATCCACGAACACACGACCGTCGAGAGCTGGCGGCAAGGATCGGTGACGACCAACCGCGGAACCGTGCGCGCCCAGCACATCATCTCGGCGCTCGAGGGCTATGGAGCATCCGTCGCCCAGACCAAGCGCCGCGTGTTGCCACTGTATTCGCTCATGGTCGCGACGCAGCCTCTTGACGACGCGGTGTGGGATGCCATGGGCATCGCCCACGGGCAGACCTTTGCCGACGGCCGGCACCTCGTGATCTATGGTCAGCGCACGGCCGACAATCGCATCGCGTTCGGCGGCCGCGGCGCGCGGTATCACTGGGGCAGCGCCATCCGCAGCGAGTATGACCGCGTCGAGCGCGTCTTTGACCACCTCGTGGCAACGCTGCATGACCTCTTTCCGCACCTGCCCGAGCTCGAGGTCGAGCACGCGTGGGGCGGACCCCTCGGGGTACCGCGCGACTGGCACGCGAGCGTCTCGTATGACCCGGCGACGGGACTCGGTTCGGCGGGCGGATACGTGGGCGACGGTCTCTCGACGACCAACCTGGCGGGCCGCACTCTCGCCGACCTGGTGACGGGTCGCGACACCGAGCTCACGCGATTGCCGTGGGTGGGTCACCGCTCACCGTCGTGGGAAGTGGAACCCTTGCGATTCATGGGAGCCAACGCTGGACTCGTCGCGATGACGGCCGCCGATGCCGAAGAACGCATCACCGGCCGGCGCTCGCTCATTGCTCGCGCGATGAGCGGACTCATCGGCCACTAGGGGCCACTCCCCTCGGCTGCGCGCCCGCGCGGCGCTTAACGATCACCAATGCGGCGTGCAGGTCATCCGCAGGAGGTTCGGAGCAACGCCGTCTACTCTCGCCGAAGGTTGCGCCTGGTGGGGCGGGCCCGACGCACGGCACTCCGGCCCGTGCGCACTGACCGCGGGTGGGGAGGAATGATGACCACGGGTTCTGTCGATGGTGCGAGCACCTCAGCGCGATCTGCCTACCTCGGCGCAGCATCCCCCCAGCCGTCATCGCTCCCCGTCGCTACTCCAGCCGAATTGGCGGCGTCGCCCCGAACGCAGGGGGTGTCTGAGGCTCGCCGCGGCGTGCGGTCAGCGTTTGCGCTTCTCGCCTTCATCGGCATTGCGGCTCTCGTGGCGTCGTTCGGATCGTTCGTCTCGGCGCCGGCGATTGACGGGTGGTATGCCGACACCGCGAAACCCATGTGGAACCCACCCAACGCCGTTTTCGGGCCGGTGTGGGCGGTGCTCTACATCAGCATGTCCCTCGCCGCGTGGCTCGTCTGGCGCTCACCCGACTCCGACCTGCGCTCTCGCGCGTTGCGCATCTACGTCGTGCAGCTCGCCATCAACGCCGTGTGGACTCCCGCGTTCTTCGGCCTCGGTGCTCTGCTCGGCGCACCGGGCGTGTGGATCGCTCTCGTCATCATCGTGGTTCTCGACTTTGTCATTCTCGGGGCGATCATCCGCTTTGGTGACGTCAACAAGATCGCCGCGACCCTCTTGATTCCCTATTGGCTCTGGGCTCTCTACGCCACGACACTCAATGCGGCGATCGCCGTGCTCGCCCGCTAACCTCGCCCACGCCGATAGCGTTAAGGCATGACTGAGGCCGACCTCGAGACGGTGCCCGCGGGGGCGCCCGAGCCGGTTGTTCGGCGACGCGAGCGGCGTGCCGAGCACGATGCGGGCCGCTCGCGCGGTCGGCGCATCGGGCGCGGAGTGCTCGTCGGCCTCGCGGGCCTCAGCATCGCGGCACAAGTCGTCGTGATCGGTGCGGTCGGCTGGGCCGTGACGAACCCCCGCGCGGTGACGGATGCCGTCACGGTGTGGAAGTACGACCCCACTCCCGCCATCGCGGGGTATGCAAGCCTCTCGGGAATGAGTGAGCGCGGGCGCTTCTTGTTCTACGCGAGCACGCCGAGCATCGTTGAGGGAGACGCCTTCGACGCCCTCTGCTCGCGTGATCAGCCGGACATCGGAGTGCTCGGGTGCTACACGCTCGCCGACGGTCGCATCTACCTCTACGACATCACCAACGTCGAGCTTCAGGCCTTCGAGGTTGTCGTCGCCGCCCACGAAATGCTCCACGCCGCGTGGGACCGGCTCTCGGCGGCTGAACAGTCAACCCTCGCGGTGCTTCTCGAAGAAGCCTTCGCCACGGTCGACCCCGATGACGAACTCATCGAGCGCATCGCGTCATACGAAGATGCCGACCCCACGTCGCGCATCCCTGAGTTGTACGCCATCATCGGCACCGAGCTCGAGACACTGCCCGACGCGCTCGAGCAGCACTACGCCGAATACTTTGACGATCGCGCGGCCGTCGTAACGCAATGGCTCGAGGTGAAGTCGATCTTTCTCGCCCTCGAAGCCGAACTCGAACGCCTCAATGCCGAGCTCGAACAACTGTCAACAGAGATCACGGCCGAGCAGGCTGCCGCGACGCAAGCCGCGACCGTGCTCGAAGCCGACATCGCCGCCTTCAACGCACGAGCCTCGCGGCCCGGTGGCTACACGAACCAATCGGCGTTCGAGAGAGACCGCCAAGCGCTCATCGCTCGCCAAGATGCCCTGACCGCCTCCATCGACGCCACCAACGCCAAAGTCGAGACCTACAACGCGCTCGTCGAAGAGTTCAACGCCCTCAACGAAGAAGCGGCAGCGCTCGATAAAGACCTCAACATCGAGCGGCAACCCCTCGAAACAACCGAGTAGCCCTGCCGCGAGCGGGCGGGCGACGTAGGCCTGGGGGTATCGCGCGGCTGGGCTCCCGCGCGCCTGGGCTCTCGCGCGGCAGGGCTATCCCGCGGCCGGAAAGAGCTCGTCGATGCGGGCGAGCGCCGCGCTATCGGGCGACCATGCTGACGCAGCGGCGGCGTTCTGCGCCACTTGCTCAACCGTCGTGGCTCCGGCCATCACCGAACCCATGGCCGGGCGGCTCAGCAGCCACCCGAACGTGCCCTCGAGCATCCCGACGCCATGGTCACGGCACAGGGCCTCGAATGCCTCGATGGCGTCCCACGGGGCGTTGTCGACGATGTGCGGCCGCTGGCGCATAATGCGCGAATCGGCCGGGCCACCCTCTCGCGAGAACTTGCCAGTGAAGAGGCCATTGGCCAGAGGAAAGAACGGCAGAAGCCCGAGCCCGTGGCGCTCCAGTGCCGGCAGCAAGGCGGCGTCGGCATCGCGCACGAGCAGGCTGTATTCGTTCTGAGCCGAAATGAATCGCGGATGCCCTGCTGCTGCCGCGGCCGCCTCAGCCTCGTCAACCTGTGCGGGAGAGAAGTTCGAATGCCCCAGGTGCAGAACCTTGCCCTCGTCGACGAGCTCGTGCAGCGCTGAAAGGGTCTCGTCGATGGGGGTCTGTGGGTCGGGCGTGTGCATTTGGTAGAGATCGATGCGGTCGGTGCGGAGGCGTCGAAGAGAACCCTCCACGCTCGCGCGAATGTAGGCACGTGAACCGTGCGGCACATCCCGAA
>JBDKJR010000295.1:0-2551 GCA_039796515.1 Actinomycetota bacterium | reverse complement strand
CGCTGATGAAGTCGACCGCCGCACACAGTTCAGCGGCCGTCACGGCCGCGGCGGGTGTCTCGAGCATGATGCCGACACTCGCAATGCCCGCGGCGCGCGCTCGCGCAGCAAACTCGCGCGTCTCGGCGAGGGTGGCGATCATCGGGGCCATGACCGCAACATCCGCCCGCTCAGTGGCCGCTGCCTGGGCGATGGCCTGCAGTTGGCGATCAAGAACCTGCGGATCACGAATCGCCGTGCGCACGCCGCGCAAACCCAGCACGGGGTTCGGCTCGTCGATGAGCGTCAAGAACGGCAGGGGCTTATCGCTGCCCGCGTCGAGCGTGCGCACAATCACGCGCTGGTGGGGGAAGGCCGCGAAGACCTCGCGATAGGCCGCAACCTGCTCGGCCACGCTCGGCTCATCGGCGCGATCGAGAAAGCAAAACTCGGTGCGGAACAAGCCGACGCCCTCGGCTCCGCGCTCAACGGCGCGGGCAATCTCGCGCGGGGCCCCCACATTGGCGCTCAAGACCACGAGGTGGCCGTCGGCCGTCTGGCCCGGACCGACGAAGGGCGGCAACGTGATGACTCCCGTCGCGGTCGCCTGCTCGGCCAGGTCGGGCTGCACAATCACTTCGCCCGTGTCACCGTCGACGAGCACGAGCGTGCCGTCGGCAATGCGCGTCGCTCCCGCCACCCCCACGACTGCCGGAAGGCCCAGCTCGCGCGCGATGATCGCCGTGTGCGAGGTCGGGCCACCCTGCTCGGTCACGAGCGCGAGGCACCGCGACGGGTCGAGCGTCACCGTGTCGGCCGGCGCCAGATCGTCGGCGATGAGAATGTAGGGCTCGCGCCGTTCGGGCAATCCCGGCGGCTCCACCCCGGTAATCGCGGCAATCGCGCGATCGCGCACGTCGTGCAGATCGGTGATGCGATCGAGCAGATCGCCGCCCGCCGCACGGTAGTCGGCCACGAGTCGCGCGATGGCATCCCAGACCGCGCGTTCGGGGCTCACGCCGCGCTCACGAATAGCTCTCGACGCGGCCTCGAACAACACGGCGTCGTCGGCCATGGCCGCCGTCGCCGCGAGCACCTCAGCGCGGTGACCCTCGGTGGCCGCGGCGCGCTCACGGTATTGGGCGGCGGTCGCGCGCAGGGCATCCGTCACGACACGCTCTGCCGCGGGGCGAGCGGGCGGCGCCAGGATGACGGTTGGGTTGGGCTCGGCAATCGCGTGCACGAGCACGGCCACCGGCCCCACGACGCGACCAGAACTCACGCCGAGCGGGCCCGATCCCCGGTCGGGTGGGCCCGCTTCGGCGAGCACTGCGGTCAGGGGTGCGAGCTCAGCATCGAGGGATGCGGACTCGGGCTCGCCCACGAGCGGCTCTCCGAAGCCGCCGTCGATGAGTTCGACAATCGCGCGCACGGCCGCGTCAGCGTCGGCGCCGACCGCCGTGACCTGCAGCTCGGTGCCGGGCTTCGCAATGAGGATCGAGATGCTCAGCGGGCTGCTCGCGGGAGCGGGTTGCTTGCCGGGCACCGCAAGAGTGATGGCGGCGGTGAAGGTCGCGGCGAGCGCGGCGATCTCGGCCGCGGGGCGCGCGTGCAGGCCGCCCTCGTTGCGCACGGTCGTCGTGAGGTGTGCCGTCGGCGCAACATCCGAAGGTGCGAGCTCCGTTGCCGGCGCCGCGGCCTCCGCGGTCGAACCCGCGAGCAACGCGACCTTCGGACCCAGCGCCGCGGCGGCTTCGGCCGCCACGACATCGACGCTGTCGCCCGTCGCCGCCCGCACGACGGCCGCGAGCAGCCCCTCGATGAACGGCGCCGCCACGACGCGCACGTCAATACGGCCGGAGAGAAACTCGAGGGCCATGTCCGCGCTCAACACGGCGGATCCGAGGTCGGTCAGCACGACCACCCCCACACCCTCCGAGGCCTCGCTGATCGCGGCGGCCACGCGCGTGGCATTCGTGCCCGTTCCGCCATCGGCGCGGCCCGCGGCAATCGCGATGCGCGGAGGGTCGGCCGAAACGACCTCGCGCGCGAGCGTCGCGGCGGCCTCGGCGAGAGCGCGACTGTGCGAGACGAGCACGAGGCCAACGCGGGGCAACCGACGCTCGGCCGATAGCGGCGGCTCGCCGCTCGGGCTTGGCGCGGTGGTCGCGATGGGCACGGTGGGCGCTGGCTCTGCCGCCGCCGGGCCCGCCGCTGAGCCTGCCGCTGAGCGTGCCGCCAGGACCGCCACACTCGAGCCCTCGGCCGCAAGCGCCGCGGCGAGCGCGCCGAGCATGAGCGCCGCCGACGCAGCCCCCGGGTCGATCGAGCCCCGACTGCGGTCGCCCAAGTAGCTGGCCCGGCCACGACGGGCGATGAGCTGCGCGGTGGCGTCGCGGGCGGCATTGGCCGCGATCGCGGCGGTAGATGCTGCCTCGGCGAGCGGAGCGCCCGTCGCGACCGCGGCATCCAGGGCCTCAATCGCGGGCACAAGCGCGTCGAGCAGAGTCTTGTCGCCGAGTTCGGCGTGGCCGCGTTGCTGCACCCCCGCAGCCCCGGCGCGCAACGCCGC
>JBDKJR010000294.1:0-3929 GCA_039796515.1 Actinomycetota bacterium | reverse complement strand
GGTCGACCCCGAGCGAAACAAAATCGAGGGGTCGGCAACCTCGGCGATGCCGTCGCCCGTCATCTCGAAGCACCCGACCTCGTCGGTGGGCCCGAAGCGGTTCTTGAGCGCGCGCACGAAGCGCAGCGCCGTCTGGCGGTCACCCTCGAACTGGCACACAACGTCGACGAGGTGCTCAAGCAAGCGAGGGCCGGCAATCGTGCCGTCTTTCGTGACGTGGCCGACGAGCACGACGGGGATGTCGCGGTCTTTTGCGACGCGGATGAGCGTCGCCGCGACCTCCCGCACTTGCGAGACCCCGCCGGCCAGGCCATCGACGAGCGATGAGGCGACCGTCTGCACCGAGTCGACGATGACAAGCGCGGGCTGCACCTCGTCGATCTGGCCGAGAATCGTAGCGAGGTCGGTCTCGCTCGCGAGGAAAAGCTCGGGAGTGAGTGCGCCGGTGCGGCCAGCGCGCAAGCGCACTTGCGCGACGGATTCTTCGGCTGACACGTAAAGCACTCGTTGGCCGAGCTTGGCGGCGCGCGCGGCGACCTCGAGCAGCAGGGTCGACTTGCCGACGCCGGGCTCGCCCGACAGCAGAATGGCGGCGCCGGGCACGATGCCGCCGCCGAGAACGCGGTCGAATTCGGCGATGCCCGTGGGCGTGTGGCTCTCGCCCCGCGGTTCGATCTCGGTGATGGGGCGAGCGGCTCGGCCCTCGGCAACTCGGGCCGGCGCGGTGTGGCGCGTCGGCGCATCCTTCTCGATGACGGTGCCCCACTGCTGGCACTCACCGCAGCGGCCGGCCCACTTCAGGGTCGTCCAGCCGCACTCGGTGCAGACGAAGTTGGGCGGGGGCTTGGCCATGGTGGCTTCAGGATACGCGGCACCCCCGACGCCGTGAGGCGACGGATGTCCGCTGCTGCCCTCGCTGGTTCGACCGGCCCGCTCGCCTGTACTAAACTCTTCCGCGGTGACGTGTCCGAGCGGCCGAAGGTGCAACTCTCGAAAAGTTGTGTGGGTGTTGAGCCCACCGTGGGTTCAAATCCCACCGTCACCGCCACTGTCTTCATGCAAGGCCAAGAAAACCCCCGAACCGCTGAGGTCGGGGGTTTTGTTGTGGTGCGGTGACACCCACGACCGACGGTCGAGTGCGACCACGCGCCGTCACACCACGGTCGTGAAGTCGGCGGCAATCGCGTCGGCCGTGCCCTGATCAAGGCCCGCCGCCGCCGCGAACTCGGGCCAGGAGTCGAGGGCGTCGGCCACGGCACGCAGGGCGACCGTCGCGCCCGGCACGGCGAATCGATCGGCGACCGCCAGCAGGTCGGCTCGGCCGATCTCTGAGAACTTTCCGTTGACGCTCATGAGGTGCTGTCGCAGCCACACGTTGGCGGCATCGCGCGCGTAAGTGATGTCGTAGGCGGGCGACAGTTGCCACTGGCCACCCTCGCGCAGCACGAAAGCGTGGTTCTTGCTGTGGTCATCGTGGTTGGCGGCGGCCACGTTGAATGCCATGCGGGTGAAGATCTGGGTGCGCGCCGCGGAGTCGAGGCCGAGCGCCGCCGCGGCGGTGAAGAGCTGGGCATAGTCGTTGGTGCCGCGCAAGTTGAAGTCGACCGCGTTGATGCCGCACAGCGACTGCAGGTGCACCTTGCCGTCGGGCTCGCGATCAAACCGGCGGGTGAGAAAGTGGCTGCGGCCGTTCTCGTGCAGCAGTCGCGTTTCGGGCATCTGGATGCCCGCCGCCCGTGCCATGAGCGAATAGGCGTATTCGATGCGCGTGTAGCGCTGTGACTCGCCGAGCTGATGATCGACGCCCAGCCCATCAAACTTGAGCAGCCAGGCGTGCTCCCCTGGCTCGGGCAGGGTGTGGCCCGGCCGAATTTCGTTCGTGTCGTCGTGGATGTTCACGACGGCCTTCGCGCGAGCGCCGCCCGCACTCGTGCCCACCGAGATGATCTGGTTGAGAGCATCGGCGCTGTGGCCGTCATCCGAGAGCGTGCCAGCCACGACCGACCGCGCCGTGGTGATGAGGGTCGAGAGGTCCAGCGCCGTGGGCGTGGGGGCCGACGGGCTGTAGTCGGGAATGAATTCGAGCGCCCCCATGCCGCGCGTGCCGAGGTAGGCGAGTCGATCGAGGGGAGTGATCTGCGTGCGATCGACGCCCTGCTCGGCCAGCCACGCGTCGACGATGCTGTTGCCGAACCGGTCGGGTAGGGCATCGGCGATCATGGGCGGCAGGCCATAGAAGGTGTCGCGGTTAAGGCCGGCGAAGGTGAACACGCTCGTTCGAGTGCGCGTGGGCATGAGAAGCGGGCTGAGCTCGACACCCGAGCGCTTCCAACCGGGGGTGTACTGAAAGCCCAGGCCTCCGCGCACGGCGCTCACGGCGCCCACCGACTGACCCCAGATGCGCACTTCGACGGCGGTGACAGGTTGGTAGGCCACGCGGCTCACCGACCCGGCTTGCGGTATCGCTGCGGTGCGGCGGCCGCGCGCCGTGCCTGCGCGAGCACCTCGAGGGGGGTCGGCCCGTCGGGCGGCATGATGGCGTCGAGAGCATCCGTTCGATCGAGCGCACGGAGCACCGCCAAGAGTGTTCGCAACCGGCTGCCTTTGCCGCGTTCGAGTGCCTGCACGGCCGAGCGAGAAACGTTGGCGCGCACGGCAAGCTCGAGCTGATCGAGCTCGGCATCGAGCCGCAGGCGACGGATGGCCGCACCCACCTGCTGTTCCCACTCGTCGAGCGTGCTGAACGTGCTTGCAAAATCAGACATTACGGTAATTTTTGCGCATAAAGCATGGAATATCAACCATAGCCACCGCGAGGGCGCGATCCCTAGACTGATCGCGTCCCCACCCCGACGGGAGCCCGATCATGGCTGATATTCGCCGCGTAGCTGTCATGCGCCACTTGCGCTCGATGCCGACCATGCACGTCGTGCATTTGCGCCGCGGAAAAGTGGCGCACGAGGGCGTGGGCATCGCGTTCTACTTCCGCGCCCTGAACGCCGCGATCAGCGAGGTTCCCACGGCCGAAGCCGAAGTTCCCGCGGTCTTTCACGCGCGCACGTCTGACTTTCAAGACGTGACGATTCAGGTCACCGTCACCTACCGCTTCGATGACCCGAGCGTGGCCGCCCGCCGCATCAACTTCGGCATCGACCCCTACACGGGCCAGTGGCTGGGCGATCCGATCGAAAAGGTCGCCGCGCGCATCACCGAACTCGCGCAGCAATACGCCGTGGAATACGTCGCGACGAGTGGCCTCGTTGACCTGCTCGCCCAGGGATTGCCGACCGTGCGGCAGGCGATGGTCGACGGCCTCGTGCAAGACCAGCGCTTGGCCGAGACCTCGATCGTTGTCATCGGGGTGCGTGTCGTGAGCATCCGCCCCGTCGCTGATCTCGAGAAAGCACTCGAGACTCCGCTGCGCGAACAAGTGCAGCAAGACGCCGATAAGGCCACGTATGAGCGGCGCGCGACCGCCGTCGAGCGCGAGCGAACGATTGCCGAGAACGAACTGCAGTCGCGCATCGAGCTCGCGAAGCGCGAAGAGCTGCTCGTGGCGCAAGAGGGTGCCAACGCGCAAAAGCGCGCGCTTGAGGCTGCGGCCGTCAAGCGCATCGAGACCGAAGCGAGCGCTGAGTCGACGCGCACGATGGGCGCGGCCGAGGCCGATGCCGAAGCGGCGCGCCTTGGCAGCTACTCAGACGTCGACACCGCGCTGTTGCTCGCGCTCGCGGCGCAGAACGCCGCCGACCACTTGCCCGCCATCGGCACCCTGAACCTGACGCCCGACGTCATCACACAGGCGCTTTCGCGCTTGGCCGCGCCCGCGGCGGCGCCCGCACCCGTCGCGACGACGGATGCTGCCCCCGCGTCACCCCCGCCCGCAGCCGAACCGGCACCGCCGGCGGGGTAGCGCGTGGCCCTCGCTC
>JBDKJR010000293.1:0-2571 GCA_039796515.1 Actinomycetota bacterium | reverse complement strand
ACCTGACCGCCGGCCTCGTGCACGGCCGCCGTGACCTCCATGACGTCGTGCTCATACACGCCGTGCGTCGAGGGGTAGGTGATCATGAGCGCCGCGAGCTCGTCGCGATGCTCGGCGATCTTGGCGCGCAAGTCGGCGAGGTCGACGTCGCCCGTTTCGGTCGTCGCAATCACGACGACCCGCATGCCAGCGAGCACGGCGCTCGCGGCGTTCGTGCCGTGCGCGCTCGAGGGAATGAGGCACACCGTGCGATGCACGTCGCCGCGCGAGCGGTGGTAGCCACGAATGGCGAGCAGGCCCGCCAGCTCGCCTTGCGACCCCGCGTTGGGCTGCAGCGACACGGCGTCATAGCCCGTGAGCTCGGCGAGCCAGGTCTCGAGGTGGCCGATCATGACGAGCGAGCCCTGCACGTCGTCGAGCGGCGCGAAGGGGTGCAGCGCACTGAACTCGGGCCATGTGACGGCAGCCATTTCAGTGGCCGCGTTGAGCTTCATGGTGCACGAGCCGAGCGGGATCATGCCGCCGTCAAGCGCGTAGTCGCGATCGGCGAGGCGCTTGAGGTACCGCATCATCGCGGTCTCGCTGCGGTTGACGTGAAAAACCGGGTGGGTCATGTAGTCGGATGCCCGCCGCAAGCCCTCCGGAAGGTGCGGCGTCAGGCTGACGCCAAAGCCGTCGCTCAGGCCAAACACCGCGGCGAGGTCGGCGGCCAGCCCGTCGGTGGCGCGGGAGAACCCGATGCCGCTCGCGGCCGTCACTTCGTCGAAGCTGAAGCGCACGGTGTCGGCGTCAACCTGCCAGAGCAGCAGGTCGCGCTCGCGCGCGGTCTCGACGATCTCGGCGGCTCGACCCGGCACGCGCACCTCGAGCGTGTCGAAGAACTCGCCGTGCGTCACCTCAATGCCCGCGGCGTGCAGGCGGCCGGCGAAGCCCGCCGTTTGGGCGTGCACGTTCTCGGCGATGCGACGCAAGCCGTCGGGCCCGTGATAGACGCCGAACATCGAGGCCATGACGGCGAGGAGCACCTGCGCGGTGCAAATGTTTGAGGTGGCCTTGTCGCGGCGGATGTGCTGCTCGCGCGTCTGCAACGTGAGGCGGTAAGCCGGGCGACCATCCGCGTCTTTCGACACGCCCACGAGTCGGCCGGGCATTTGACGCTCGAGCCCCTCGCGCACGGCGAGGTAGCCGGCGTGCGGGCCGCCGAAGCCCATGGGAACCCCGAAGCGTTGCGTCGTGCCGACCGCGACATCGGCACCGAGTTCGCCCGGGCTCGTGATGAGCGTGAGCGCGAGCAGGTCGGCCGCGACAATCGCGAGGCCACCCTGCTCTTTCACGCGCGCAATAACGGCCGAGGGGTTCCACACTCGACCCGACGCAGCCGGGTATTGCACGAAGACCCCAAAGGCCTCCGGAAGCGCGGCGGGGTCGGTCTCGGCGAGCGGCAGATACTGCAGCTCGAGCCCGAGCGCCTCAGCGCGACCGTCGAGCACGGCACGCGTCTGGGCGAAGATGTCGCTGTCAACGAGAAAGACGTTCGAGGCCGAACCGGATGCGCGGCGCGCGAGCAGCATGCCCTCGACCACCGCGGTCGCCTCGTCGAGCATCGAGGCGTTCGCCGTGTGCAGGCCAGCGAGCTCGCTCACCATGGTCTGAAAGTTGAGCAGCGCCTCGAGGCGCCCCTGTGAGATCTCGGGCTGGTACGGCGTGTAGGCCGTGTACCAGCTCGGGTTCTCGAGCACGTTGCGCTGAATCACGGCGGGCGTCACCGTGCCGTAGTAGCCCTGCCCGATCATGCTGCGCCGCACGCGGTTGTGCGCGGCCAGGGCGCGCAACTCGGCCAGCGCCTCGGCCTCGGTTGCGGGTGCCGGCAGGCTGCGCAGCGGGGCCGTTTGACGAATCGCCGACGGCACCGCAGCGTCCATGAGGGCGTCGAGCGAGGCGTAGCCGAGCGCGTCGAGCATGAGCTGGCGGGCGTCGGCGTCGATGCCGATGTGACGATCGACGAAGGGGATGCTCACAGTGGGCCTTTCAGAACGGGCGAGTGGGAAAACGGAGGCGACTAGTCGCCGATGAGGGCGCGGTATTCGTCGGCGCTCAAGAGCGCGGGAGTGCTCGAGATGCGCACCTTGACGAGCCAGCCGTCGCCGTAAGGGTCAGAGTTGATGGTCTCGGGCGCGTCGACGACGGCGCTGTTGGCCTCGACGACCTCGCCGTCGAGCGGCGCGTAGAGCTCGCCGACCGACTTGGTCGACTCGACCTCACCGACGATCGAGCCCGCAGCGAGCGCCGCTCCGACCTTCGGCAGGTCGACGTACACGACGTCGCCGAGCGCGTCGGCGGCGTATTGCGTGATGCCCACGGTGGCGACGTCGCCCTCGAGGCGCACCCATTCGTGCTCGGCGGTGTATTGCAGGTCAGCGGGAACTGCGCTCATGAGGGTGGCCTTTCGATCGGTTGTGCGGGGTGGATGGGCGAATCACGAACGGGAGTAGAAGGGCAGAGCAACGACCGTCGCCGGAATGCGCGAGCCGCGCACGTCGAGGTCGAGAACAGTGCCGAGGGCAGAAACCT
>JBDKJR010000292.1:0-6745 GCA_039796515.1 Actinomycetota bacterium | reverse complement strand
ACTCGCCACTATTCGCGCAAGAGTCTGCTGCTCGCGGTGCTCGGCGTGTTCGCCCTCGCCAACGTGCTCGCGGCGATCGCCCCGAGCTACGAAGTGCTCGTGGGTGCTCGCGTGCTCGGCGGTCTCGCGCACGGCCTGTTCTGGGCCGTCGCGGGCGCCTACTCGGCTCACCTCGTGCCACGGCACCAACTCGCCCGTGCAGTCGCCGTCACGAGCGCGGGTGGCACGGTCGCGTTCGTGCTGGGTGTTCCCCTCGGCACGGCCCTGGGCCTGGCGCTCGGCTGGCGCGCGGCGTTCGGCGTCATCGCCGCGACCGTCGTCGTGCTCGTCGTAGCGGTTATCGCGTTCTTGCCCACGGTTGACCACCGCGTCTCGCTCGCCACCGGCGAGATCAAGCTGCCCGTGCGGCGCGACCCCACCATGCCCTCGGTGCTGTTCATCTGCGTGCTTGTCGTCATCATCATCACGGGCCACAACGTGTTCTATACCTACATCGCACCCTTCGTTCTCGACACCGCAGGGTTCGCGCCCGAGTCGCTCAGCATCCTGTTGTTCCTCTACGGCGGCGCAGGGGCGCTCGGCCTCGTGCTCGCGGGGGTCGTCGGGGGGCGCTATCCCCGGGGCGGTCTGTACGGGATGTTCGCGGGCGTCATGCTCGCCGTCAGCACCCTCGCGCTCTTCGCCGGAGTTCCCGTGATCGTGGTCATCGCGTTCGTGATCTGGGGCACGGCCTTCGGCGGAATCCCCGCGCTGCTCCAGACCCGCCTGCTGCGCGTCGCCTCGCCCAACGTGCGCGACGTGGGCGCGGCCCTGTTGACCACGTCGTTCAACATCGGCATCGGCGGTGGGGCGGCAATCGGCGCGCTGCTGTACTCCCTCTCGGGTACGACCTGGTTGCCCTGGGTCGAGGCCGGAGCCCTCGGGCTCGGCATCGTCGCGTTGCTCATCATGGAGTCGCGGCGCCGCGCGCGTGGCGTGCCCCTCACCACCCGGCCGATCACGGTCGTCGAGGCTGAGTCGCCGTAGTGCATCGGGTCAGTCGTAGAAGACCTTTTCAATCGTGTGCCGGTCGCCACCCAGGAGGGAGTCAGCAGTCGGCTGGTCGACGCGGACCCAGTTGTCCGTGGGTTCCATCACGTCGTCAGCAATGGTGAATGCCGCTGCGTCGAGTTCCATGTGGCGCGCCAACATCAGGTAGATCGATGGCAGGTCTGCCAGCTGAGCAAGCAGTCCGTTTCCTTCGCCAAGATCGAGGACGAAGATCGCGGTCCCACCGCCAAGATCGCGAGACTTCACGGACCCAACCATCCCGATGCCGGAGCGACTCGCCTCGACGATGTGTGGCATCACATCCTCCAGCGACGGAATCACGATGCGAGATGACCGTGGAGCATCGCCGTCTGACTGCTCATTGTCGACAGGGGCACGCATAGCGCGATTGTACGGTTGCGGCTACGGCGACCCCGTTCGCCCATCCATCGTCACTCGTGTGTATGCTTGTGTACATACAGTAGAGAGGTCTCGGCATGAGCACGCTTATTCGTGAGCAACGCGTGCGCACCGGCGTGAGCGTGCGCGAGCTCGCCCGCCGCCTCGCCGTGAGTCCCGCGACGATTCAGAATTACGAGCGCGCCGAAGCGAGTGGGCGTATACAACTCGACACGCTACGCCGTGCGCTCGCCGCTCTCGACGCGGAGGTGAGTGTTCGAGTGATGCCGTTGGCAACACTGCACCTGGAACGTCGGGAAGAGCGTGTAGCTCTTGAACTGCACAAGAAGGTCGCGGAGCATGTCCTGCGTGATGCGGATGCAACCCTCGCGAACGTCAACCGCGTCTCGACCGAGGCCCGGCGACGAGTTGATCCGTACACGGCCGCGCTCCTCGACGAGTGGATGCGTCTCGCAGACGCACGCGATCTGCCCGGTCTGTTGCACGCGATGACCGCAACAGATCAACACTCGATCGACATGAGGCAGGTCGGACCGTTCAACGGTGTGCTGAGCGACGATGAGCGACTCGACGCGATTCGGCGGGCGCGCTAATGGCCACGAACGCGGAGCTGCAAATCGCACTGAAAGAGGCGGGGCGCCTCGTTCGGGCTGGTCGGTTCCTGGTGATCGGCAGTCAGTCGTTGCTCGGTACCTTCTCGCACGACGAGCTTCCTGCCGAAGCGACAGCGTCTCTGGAGTTCGACGTGGCAGTCTTCGGGGACATCGACTCGCAGGCGGCCGACCGAATCGACGGAGCGCTGGGAGAGTGGTCAGATTTCCACGATGCTCAAGGCTTCTACGTGCAGGGCGTCGATGTCGACACCGCCATCGTGCCCGCGGGTTGGCAGGACCGCGTGACGCGGGTGCCGGTGCTCGAAGCCCCTGACGTCGAAGCAGTGTGCCTAGACCCACACGACACGTGCGCGGCCAAGCTTGCACGCAATGAGGAGCGTGATCGACGTTTCGTCCGAGCACTCGTCGACGCTCGCCTGATCGACCCTTTGACCTTGGCTGAGCGCATCACCATGATTGCTGACGAAAGGCTTGAAGCCGCCCGCAAGCGCGTAGTGCTGGCCTTCGTGCGAAGTCTCGCGCCGCGATAGACTCATCCGCGTCGCAACTGGCGTTCGGATGGGTCACCATCAGGGAGCGACCGACACGGTGTGGGGCCGTACGCCTGGGCCCCCAGCAGAACCCCGCTGGCTGCGGCCGGCAGACCCTCGAAGGAGAACTCCCGTGTCTGACAAACTGCCCTCGTCGTTCAACGACGCCCTCATCGACGTCGATCCCGAGATCGCCGCGGTTCTCGAGCAAGAGCTCGGCCGCCAGCGCGGAACGCTCGAGATGATCGCGAGCGAGAACTTCGTCTCGCGTGCCATTCTCGAAGCGCAGGGCTCGGTGCTCACCAACAAGTACGCCGAGGGCTACCCCGGCAAGCGCTACTACGGCGGCTGCGAGTTCGTCGACATCGCCGAGAACCTCGCGATCGAGCGGGCCAAGGCCCTCTTCGGCGCCGAGTTCGCCAACGTGCAGCCCCACTCGGGCGCGCAGGCGAGCGCGGCCGTGCTGCACGCTCTCGCGATGCCCGGCGACACGATCCTCGGCCTCGAGCTCGCTCACGGTGGCCACCTCACGCACGGCATGAAGCTCAACTTCTCGGGCAAGGTCTACAACGCCACGAGCTACGGCGTTGACCCCGAGACGATGCTCGTCGACATGGATGTCGTGCGCGCCAAGGCGCACGAGGTCAAGCCGACGGTCATCATCGCCGGCTGGTCGGCCTACTCGCGTCAGCTCGACTTCGCGGCCTTCCGTGCCATTGCCGACGAGGTGGGCGCGAAGCTGTGGGTCGACATGGCCCACTTCGCCGGTCTCGTCGCCGCGGGCCTGCACCCCTCGCCGCTGCCGCACGCGCACGTCGTCAGCTCGACGGTGCACAAGACCCTCGCCGGTCCGCGTTCGGGCATCATCCTCAGCAACGACGAGTCGCTGTTCAAGAAGCTCAACTCGGCGGTGTTCCCGGGTCAGCAGGGTGGGCCGCTCATGCACGTCATCGCGGCGAAGGCCGTGGCGTTCAAGCTGGCCGCGCTGCCGGAGTTTGTCGAGCGACAAGAGCGCACCATCCGCGGCGCCCAGATTCTGGCCGAGCGCCTCACGCAGCCCGACACGATCGCGGTAGGCGTCAACGTGCTGACGGGGGGCACGGATGTTCACCTCGCGCTCGTCGACCTGCGCGAGTCGCCCCTCAACGGCCTCGAGGCCGAGAACGTGCTGCACGAGGTGGGGATCACGGTCAACCGCAATGGTGTGCCGTTTGACCCGCGCCCGCCGATGGTCACGAGTGGTGTGCGCATCGGAACCCCGGCGCTCGCGACGCGCGGCTTTGCCGACGCCGAGTTCACCGAGGTGGCCGACATCATCGCCCACGCCCTCATGCCCAACCCCGACATCGCCGCCCTGCGCGGCCGTGTCGAGGCGCTCGCGACCGCCTTCCCGCTCTACCCGGGGCTGTGAGCATGAGTGTGACCAGAGCCACCCCGACCGCGCCCGACACCGGCTGCACCGCACCGCCTCATGGCACCGCGCAGCGCCTCGACGGCACCGCGACCGCAGCGGCTATCAAGGCCGAACTGCGCGAGCGTGTTGCCGCGCTGGGCGCGCGCGGCATCGTGCCGGGCCTCGCGACCGTGCTCGTCGGTGACGACCCGGGCTCGCAGTGGTACGTGGCCGGCAAGCACCGCGACTGCGCCGAAGTCGGCATCGCCTCGATTCGGCGCGATCTGCCCGACACGACGACGCAGGCTGAGCTCGAGTCCGTCATTGACGAACTGAACGCTGACCCCGCCGTGACGGGGTTCATCGTGCAACTACCCCTGCCGAAGCACCTCGACACCGACGCGATTCTCGAGCGCGTGCATCCCGATAAAGATGCCGACGGGCTGCACCCCACCAACCTGGGGCGCCTCGTGCTGCGCGTGGATCGCCCGATCGACACCCCGCTGCCGTGCACGCCGCGCGGCGTCATCGAGCTCGTTGAGCGGCACGGGCTGTCGTGGGCGGGCAAAGACGTCGTTGTCGTGGGTCGCGGGGTGACCGTTGGGCGCGCGATCGGTTCGCTGCTCACGCGCCGCGAATACAACGCGACCGTCACACTGACGCACACGGGAACGCGCGACCTCGGGGCGCACTTGCGGCGCGCTGACGTGATCGTGGCGGCGGCGGGCGTTCCGGGCATTGTCTCGGCGGCCGATGTCAAGCCGGGCGCGATCGTGCTCGACGTGGGCGTTTCGCGCATCGTCGACCCCGACACGGGTGTCTCGCGCATCGCGGGTGATGTGGCCGACGACGTTGCGACGGTCGCCTCGTGGATCTCGCCCAACCCGGGCGGAGTCGGCCCCATGACGCGCGCGCTGCTGCTCGCCAACGTTGTGGAGACTGCGGAGCGGGCCGCGGTCTAGTACCGCCCGGCTACGAGCCGCAGGCGCACGGGCTGCCCCGGCCGCAGTTGGGCGAGGCGGTCGAGGGCAGCATCCACGACGACCGCGATGACGGGGTACCCGCCCGTCACGGGATGGTCGGGCCCCAGCACGGTGGGCGCGCCATCGGGGGAGACCTGGATGCTCCCGCGCAGCATCCCCTCGCTCGCGAGTTCGACCCCGACGAGGTCGGGCACGCGCTCGAGCGCGGGCCCCTCGAGGCGCACTCCCGTGCGGTCGCTGCGGGCCGAGGTCGTGAACGCGGTCGTCGTGAGCAGTCGCCAAGCCTCGGCGGTGAACCAGTCGTGGCGGGGCCCGGGACGCACCTCGAGCTCGACGACGCCGTCGGTGGGCGGATCAATCGGCACGAGGTCGGCGGGCGGCACGGGCGTGGCGGGTTCGGGGCCGATCGGCAGCACGTCGCCCGCACTCAGGGGTTCGGGCCCCAGGCCGGCGAGCGTGTCGCGAGAGCGCGAGCCGAGCACGGCCGGCACCGCGAGCCCCCCGCGCAGGGCAACCGTCGAGCGCAGGCCGTGCGTCACCGTGCCGAGGTGCAACTCGGCGGGGGCATCCGTGCGCATCGCCGTATGCGGCTCGACCGCCCGGCGCACGCCGTCGTCGGTGACGAGCTCGGCGCTGCTCCACGCGCCGGTCACGGCGAACCACGTTCCCGGCGGCAGCGCGAGACGCAGCCCGCCCAGCAGGCTCTCGATGGCCGCGGCTTCGTCGGGGTTGCCGACGAGTCGATTGGCCAGGCGATGGGCCGCGCGGTCAAACGCTCCCGAAGCGCTGACCCCGAGCGCGGCGAGCCCGGGCCGACCGAGGTCGTGCACGAGCGCGAGGGCGCCCGGCTCGATGACGCGCGCCTCGCTCACGAGCCCTCCCTCACGAAGCGCACGCGCGTTCCGGGCGCGAGCAGCGCGGGAGAGTCGCGGTCGAGGCTCCACAAGGTGGCATCGGTGCGGCCGATGAGTTGCCAGCCGCCCGGCGAGGCGTGCGGGTAGACCGCGGAGTACTCGGCCGCGAGCGCGAGGGATCCGGCGGGCACGAGCGGGCGCGACGTCGCACGCCGTGGCACGGAGGGCAGGGGAGCCGACCCCGTGTCGGGCACCAGGTAGCCGAAGCCGGGCGCGAAGCCGATGAACGCGCAGACCCAGGGCGTTGCCGCGTGACGCGTAGCGACGGCCTCGAGGGAGCATCCCCAGTTCTCTGCCACGACCGCGAGATCGTCGCCGTCGTAGGTCACGGCGATCTCGACGAGCGGGCCCGGATGCTCGGTCGAGGGTGCCGTGGGCGCGTGAGCCCTCAGCCACTGCTGGGCAGCGCCGAGCCCCAGCACGCGCGGTTCGACGCGCACCAAGACGGTGCGTGCCGCGGGAACGAGCTCCACGATGCCCGGCAGGCTCGCACGCGACCACGCCTCGAACGCGGCCCGCACCTCGTGCAGACTGTCGAACTCGGCGAGCACCGCGCGGTCGCCGTTCGGCAGCAGCTTCATGCGAACGCTGCGACCTCGACTCCGGCCGCGTCAAGCGCCGCGCGCACGGCTCGCGCGATCGCGACGGCGCCGGGGGTATCGCCGTGCAGGCACACCGATTCGGGCCGCACGCTCACGTGCGTGCCGTCAACCGCGACGACGGTTTCGTCGATGATCATGCGCACGACCCGCTGGGCGACCTCGTCGGGGTCGGTGATGAGCGCACCGGCAAGATCGCGCGGCGCGAGGGTGCCGTCGGCGAGGTAGCCGCGGTCGGCAAAGGCTTCGGCCACAAAGCGCAC
>JBDKJR010000291.1:0-3217 GCA_039796515.1 Actinomycetota bacterium | reverse complement strand
CTTCATGCTCAAGGCGGGCGTGAAAGACGTCATCGCGCGCGTGGGCCAAGCGGCGACCTTCGCGGGCAAGCCGTGGAGCGACGAGGGCGGCAGCGGCTTCCACCTGCACATGTCGCTCGTCGACGCGCAGGGCGAGAACCTCATGCACGAGGGCTCCGAGCTGAGCGCCCTCGCCCAGCACATGATCGCCGGCATCGTCGAGCACGCCGCGGCACTCACGGCCTTCTGCAACCCGACGGTCAACGCCTTCAAGCGCCTCGGCCCCGACACGCTCGCGCCGTACCGCGCCAACTGGGGCTACGACAACCGCAGCGCGATGCTGCGCGTTCCGCCGGAGCGCGGGGGCGGAACCCGTCTCGAGATGCGCCTCGGCGACGGCGCCGCTAATGCGTACCTCATGACCGCGGCGCTGCTCGCGGCCGGGCTCGACGGCATCCGTCGCCAGCTCGCCGCCCCGCCGGCGGCTGTCGGATACAGCTACGAAGACGAGTCGCAGAAGGTCCTTCCGATGAACCTGGGCGAGGCTCTGGATGCTCTCCGCGCCGACACCGCCCTCATCGAGCTTCTCGGCGGCGACCTCGTCAACGTTTTCGAAGTCATGAAGCGCGACGAGATCGAGCGCTACACCGCCGAGGTGCCCGACCCCGCGACGCGCGAGGTCACCGCCTGGGAGGTGCGGGAGTACTTCTTGGATCTGTGATCCAAGAACCACAAACACAGCTCGACCTGTAGGGCTCGCCTAGGGTGGGCGCATGCGCGAGCGTTCCCGGGAGTTCTGGTCTCAGCTGAGGCCACTGTTGCTCTGGAACCTCACGCTCGTACTGGGTCTGGCGTGGCTTCCCGGTGCTGCCGGCACGGCCTACAACCTGTGGGTGCGGCGGGTCGGTGAGCCGGCATGACCGGGGTGTTCGTCATCATGGCCGGGGTTGTCGCTGCGGTTTTGGGAATCTCAGCGCTGGCAGTGCCGAATGAAACGAGCGATTCGTTCAAGGACACAGCGAGAACTGCGGGCTTGCCGTCCGGGCTTTACAACCCGCGGCTCGTTCGGTTCACCGCTGCCCTATTCATTGCAGCAGGCGTCATTATTGCCCTGATCGGTTGGTCGATGGCGAGTTCTGGACGCTGACCCGCCGTTCCTGCGATTCAGGAGTCCCCGTGGGGCGATGCTCCGGTTGTCGCGCCGGTGCGACTACACCGCCGGGTTCGACCGATCCGCCACGAGCTTGCCGCCGTTGAACGTCACGCCGACCTCGCGGTAGTAGGCCGCGATCTTCTCCTTGACGGGCAAGATCGACGCGAGCTCGTCCCACGGCGAGTCGTGCAGTTCGAGCTCGAAGTCGCCGACCCAGGTCTCGCCGATCTCGGCGTCGACGCCACCCATGGTGATGAGCTGGTCGAGGCTGTTGCCGGCGCCGGGAGTGATGGAGGGCATCCAGCGCGAATGCAGCATGCCGTGGCCGTTGACGAAGCCGTTCGTTTCACTCGGTGAGCGCAAGGTCACGACGAGCGAGGCGAGGCGGTGGTCGTAGGCCGCGAGCGAGGCGCCGAGGCGCGCGCCCGGTTCGAGGCGAGGGGATGCTTTGCCCACGTTGAACACGCGCGTGACGGCCATCGACCCGAGCTTCTTGGGGTAGCCCTGAAACCAGCCGCGGCCGATCGCGAAGTCTTTCGTCACCCAGATGGCGACGCAGCGGCTGTAGGTGACGCCCTCGTGCTTGACGCGCACGACGGCGAAGGTCTCGAGGTATTGCGAGCGCATGGGGTCGAGCAGCTCAGCGCCGCCGGTCGAGCACGACTGCCAGTCGGCCCAGATGAGCGCGACGGCTCCCGGGTCGTCATCGGCGAGTTCGACGCCCTCGGGCAGCAGTGCTGCGACGTTGGCGGGGTCGGTGCGGTACTCGGCAGTGAGCAGCGTGCCCGAATAGAACCAGGGCATGTCGGGAACAAGCGCGCTCGCGCCAGAGGGAGTTTGGGGCGCGAGGAATCCGTTGAGCGAAGCCATACGCGACAGGCTACCGAATCATTCGTAAACAAACGATAGGCAGTTTCCGGATGCTCGCCGCGAGCCCGCGGACCGCGCCGCGCTTGACGCGCGCCGAGCCGTGCACCACTATGGCGCCAGGTCGTTTTGATACGAACGATCCACCCCCAACTCAAAGAGGAGTCCTGGATCCATGACTGACACCCCCTCATCGACCCTGCGTAAGGGTCGACTCGGCGTCATCGGCGTTGTCTTCTTCGTCGTCGCCGCATCGGCCCCGCTCGTGGGCATCACCGGCGCTGTTCCGGTCGCCATGCTCGTCGGCAACGGCGCGGGCACGCCCGGCGCCTACCTCGTCGTTGGCCTCACCCTGCTGCTGTTCAGCGTCGGCTACGCCGCCATGAGCCAGCGCGTCACCAACTCGGGCGCGTTCTTCGCCTACGTCGGTAAGGGCCTCGGCGTCAACGCGGGTGTCGCCTCGGCATTCGTGTCGATCCTCACCTACGTCACGATCCAGCTCGCCATCTATGGCTTCTTCGGCGGACTCGTCGAGGGCACCATGGCCGAGCTCGGCGTGAGCCTGCCGTGGTACGTCTGGGCGTTCATTGCCTGGGCGCTCGTCACGGGCCTCTCGCTGCTGAGCGTTGACGTCGGAGCCAAGGTGCTCGGCGTGCTGCTCGTGCTCGAGATCACCTCGCTGCTCGTCGCCGCCGTCGCCATGCTCGCCAACGGCGGCCCCGAGGGCTGGAACTTCGCAGCCTCGTTCAGCCCCGAGAACATCTTCGCGGGCGGCTTCGCCGGCGGTGCGGGCATCGCGCTCGCCTTCGCTCTCGCGAGCTTCATCGGCTTCGAGGCCACGGCCATCTACGGCGAAGAGTCGAAAGACCCCAAGCGCACCGTGCCGCTGGCCACCTACATCGCGATCTCGACCATCAGCATCCTGTTCGCCATTGTCTCGTTCGCGATGGTGACCGGTATGGGTGCGAGTGGCATCATCGACGAGGTTGTCACGCGGTCGATGGATGCTGACGGCAACGTTCTCGCCAACCCGGCGGGCGTGCTCTTCAGCCTCACGGAGCAGTACGTCGGCACGTGGTTGGTCGGCATCATGACGATTCTCGTGATCACGAGCCTCTTCGCTGGCTTGCTGGCCTTCCAGAACGCTTCGGCGCGCTACTTCTTCGCTCTCGGGCGCGGCGGCGTGTTCCCGGCGCGCACGGCGGCGACCAACAAGTT
>JBDKJR010000290.1:0-6285 GCA_039796515.1 Actinomycetota bacterium | reverse complement strand
TGGGCGATCATGCTGTGCCAACGCTTCCCTCGCGCGACCTTGGCGCGAGTGCGAACTTCTACGCACGGTTGGGCTTTGTTGAGCAGCATCGTGACGAGACCTGGCTCATCATGCGACGCGGCGAGCTGGTTCTCGAGTTCTTTCCTCACCCACAGCTCGACCCGCCGACGAGCGATCACCAGGCGAATCTGCGGGTTGATGATCTGGATGCTCTCCACGCCGCATTCGCCGCGGCTGACGTTCCCCACGCAACCTCGGGCATCCCCCGCCTGACCTCGATCGAGGTGCAGCCGTGGGGTGCCCGCGCCGCCTTTCTTGTCGACCCGGACGGCACGATGCTGCGACTGATTGAGAATTGACCATGGCCACCCCTCCCGCAACCCTCGAGCGCGTCGCCCGCATGTCGGTCGGGCAGGTGTATCCGCTGTACATCGCCAAGCTTGAACGCAATGGCCGCACGCAAGCCGAGCTTGATGAGGTCATCACGTGGCTCACCGGGTTCGACCAGAGCGCGATCTCTCGGCACCTCGCCGACCAAACCACCTTTGCTGATTTCTTCGCCCAGTCACGACTCAACCCCCACGCATCGCTCATCACCGGGGTCATTTGCGGCGTACGCGTCGAAGAGATCGAAGAACCACTCATGCAGCAGGTGCGCTACCTCGACAAGCTCGTCGACGAGCTCGCGAAGGGTCGCCCGATGGCGAAGGTTCTGCGCACGAGCGCCTAAGCATGCGCTGCCCCTGCCTGAGCGGCCTGCCCTACGCCGAGTGCTGCGAGCCCCTGCACCGGGGCGAGAGTGTTGCGCCCACTGCCGAGCAACTCATGCGCTCGCGCTACAGCGCGTTCGCGGTGGGTGACGCCGACTACCTGCTCGCGACGTGGCACCCCTCGACGCGGCCAGCGACACTCACGCTTGAGCCCGAGCTGCGGTGGTACCGCCTCGACATCCTCGGCCGCTCAGCCGGCGGCCCGCTCGACACGCACGGCGAGGTCGAGTTTGAGGCGTTCTGGCGCGGCCCCGACTACCGCGGAACACAGCGAGAGCGCAGCAGGTTCGTGCGCGAGGGCGGGCGCTGGTTCTACGTGGCGTCGGTCTAACCGCGCGAAGCCTGAGCGAGAGCGGCCTCGAGGTCGCGCCACAGGTCAACGCCAGCCTCGAGCCCGATTGACAGGCGCACGACGCCCGCGCCGGGGCGAGCATCCGGAGCCACTGGCCGGTGCGTGAGCGATGCCGGATGCTGCACCAACGAATCCACGCCCCCCAGCGACACCGCGTGGGTGAAGAGCTGCAGCCCGCCGATGAATCGCTCGGCCGCGGCATACCCGCCCCCGAGTTCGAGGGTCAGCATCGCACCCGGGCCGCGCAGTTGCGCGCCGAGAAGACCCCGGGGGTCGGCGCCCGTCAGCGCCGGGTAGTGCACCCGCGCGACGGCAGGGTGCTCGACCAGCAGGCTCGCGAGCTCCCCCGCCGTGGCCTGCTGAGCGCGCACCCGCAGCGCCAGCGTCGGCAGGCCGCGGTGCAACAGGTAGGCGCCCAGCGGGTGCAACAGCCCGCCCGTAATGGCCCGCACGGGGCGGATCGCCTCGGCCCACGCGGCGCTCGACGCTACGACGCCGCCCATGGCGTCACCGTGACCGCCGAGATACTTCGTGGCGCTGTGCAGCACGAGCGCGGCGCCGTGCGCGAGCGGATTCTGCAGCACGGGCGTGGCGAACGTGTTGTCGACCATGACGGGCACGTCGCCCGCGGCCGCGACGACCGCGGCAATGTCAACGAGCTCGAGCGTTGGGTTGCACGGGGTTTCCATGACCACGAGGCCCGTGTCGTCGCGCACGGCGTCGCCGACCTCATCCGGTGTGCAAAACGTCGTCTCGGCGCCGAGCAGACCTGACGCGAGCAAGTGGTCGGTGCCGCCATAGATCGGCCGCACGGCGACGACGTGTCGGCCTCGCCCCTGGTTGAGCGCGGCGAGCAGCGTGGCCGAGAAGGCCGCCATGCCCGTGCCGAACGCCACCGCTTCTTCGGCGCCCTCGAGCTCCGCGAGGGCGCGTTCGAAGCGCGCAACGGTGGGGTTCCACAGGCGCGCGTAGACGTTGCCACCCTCGGTCGGATGCCCGCCCGTCGCGATCGCCTCGTACGACCCTCCCCCGACCTCGATGTCGGGCAACGGGTTCGTCGTCGAGAGGTCAATCGGCAGCGCGTGCACGCCGAGCGCCGTCAGATCGTCGCGCCCCGCGTGCACCGCGAGGGTCTCGAAAGCAACCGCATGGTCCATAGCGCCAGTGCTCGACATGTCGCGATTCTGGCGTAGTCTGCGGGTCTAGTGAGCCTAGACCGCAGAACCCGCGGCGATTGACTCTGAGCGCGCGCATGCTTCATGCTGGCGGGATGCTGGACGCCAGCTCTCCGCAGAACCCGCAGCCCGCATCCCTCGATGCCATCGACCTGCAGCTGCTGACCGAACTCGAACGCAACGGGCGCCTGACCAACGCGGCGCTCGCCGCCCGCGCGGGCATCGCCGAGTCGACGTGCACCCAGCGATTGCGGTCCCTGCGCGACCGTGGCGTGATTCGCGGCTTTCGCGCCGACATCGACCCGGCAGCGCTCGGCCTCAGTCTGCAGGCCCTCATCACCGTGCGCCTCGGCACGCATGGCCGCGAACAGGTGCGTGCCTTCGAGCAACGCGCTCGCACGCTACCGAACGTGCTCACGGCCTTTCACGTTGCGGGAGCCGACGACTACCTTCTGCACGTCGCCGTCGTCTCGGCCGCCGCCCTGCGTGAGCTCGTGCTCGAACACCTCACGACGCATCCGCACGTGCGCCACGTCGAGACCCAGCTCGTCTTCGAGGTCATCGAGGGCCTCGGGATGCTCCCGCGCAGCGACTTCGCCCACTAGGCCGCGCTGCTCACCTTCGACCGTGAACCGCGCGAGACCGTGCAGTTCGGCCAATCCCGTGCGCCCTACTGCACGGCGTAAACCGCACTGCACGGTCTCGGGTGAGGAACGCCTCCCGGCGCGCGGGGATGCTCTGGCCTCAGCCCTTCAAGGACTCCCGCTCCCCCGGCGCGAGCGGGTTAGCTCGCGTGCCGCTGTGTTGCCGCCGCCCAGGCCTCGAGTTTCGCGGCCGCCGTTCCCGAGTCAATCGCGTCGGCCGCCACGACGAGCTGCTCAGAGAGGCGCTCGACGAGCGGGCGTCGCAACTGCTCGGGGTCGTGAGCGAGACGGAACGACACGAGCCCCGCCGCCGCGTTGAGCAGCACGATGTCGCGCACGGGCCCAGAATCGCCGGCAAGCACGGCGCGCGCGAGTCCAGCATTGTGCTCGGGAGTTGAGCCCAAAATGTCGTCGATCTGCGCGGTCGCAATGCCGAGCTCTCGAGGGTCAAGGTCGTGTTCGGTCACGAATCCGCGCGAGACCTCCCAAATGTGGCTGTGGCCCGTCGTCGTGATCTTGTCGATGCCGTCGTCTCCGCGATACACGAGCGCCGTGGCCCCGCGTGTGCGAAACACGCCCACGACGAGCGGCACGCGATCGAGGCTCGCCACCCCGACCGCAGAGGCTTCGGGCCGTGCGGGGTTACAGAGCGGACCCAGGATGTTGAACACCGTCGAAATGCCCAGCTGTCGCCGCGGCGGCCCCGCGTGCCGAAAACCCGGGTGAAACACGGCCGCGTTGAGGTACGTAAGGCCGACCTCGCCGAAAACCCGGGCGACCTGTTCGGGTTCGAGGTCGATGTTGACGCCCAGTTGACCCAGCACATCCGACGCACCCGACGACGAACTGGCCGCCCGATTGCCGTGCTTGGCGACGGGCACTCCCGCCGCGGCGACGACGACGGATGCGATTGACGAGACGTTCACGACGGCCCCGTACGGGTCTCCCCCGGTTCCGACAATGTCGAGCACCATGGAGTCGATCTCGATCGCGCGCGCGTGCTGGAGTGCAGCATCCCTAAAGCCCACGATCTCGTCGACCGTCTCGCCCTTGGCCCTCAATGCGACCAGAAAGCCGCCCAATTGGGCCTCGGTGGCCTCGCCCGAGACAACTTGCTCCATGGCCCACGAGGCTTCGGCGATCGAGAGATCGTCGCCTTCGAGCATGCGGGTGAGAATTCGGGGCCACGTGGGGGTCGTCGACATGACTCGATGCTACTTTCCCGCCCGAATCCGGGGTGTCGCCCGGCCTGAACCTCCAGTTTCATCGGTCATAATGAACAGGTGACCAGTACCTCGCTTTCGAGCTCGCTCAGCGCTCCCACGATCAACCGACCGAACGTCGTCGCCGTCGGCACGATCGTCTGGCTCGGAAGTGAGGTGATGTTCTTCGCCGGCCTGTTCGCCATCTACTTCACGCTCCGTTCGACGTCACCGCAGCTGTGGGAACAGGGCACCGAACTCTTCAACATTCCGCTGGCCACGGCCAACACGATCATCCTCGTTCTGTCGAGCGTGACCTGCCAGTTCGGTGTCTTCGCCGCCGAGCGCCTGCAAGCACGACGCACGGGGTGGAGCCCCGTGAAGTGGGGCATGATCGAGTGGTTCTATCTCACCTACGTGATGGGCGCGATCTTCGTCGTCGGCCAGATTTACGAGTACGCAATTCTCGTCAGCGAGTACGTGACGCTCAACTCAGACGCGTTTGGCTCGGCGTTCTACTTGACCACCGGCTTCCACGGCCTTCACGTGACCGGCGGTTTGATTGCGTTCCTGCTGGTGATCGGCCGGGCATACGCCGTGAAGACCTTCACTCACAGGGATGCCACGAGCGCCATCGTGGTCTCCTATTACTGGCACTTCGTTGACGTGGTCTGGATCGGCCTCTTCCTCGTCATCTACGTCCTTCAATGATCCGCAGAATCGAGACGCACCTCACCATGGCACCCACTCCTGCATCCACCCGCCGCGCTGGTCGCCGCCACCCGCTCGCGACCACTGCTCTGCTCGTTGTTGGCCTCCTGGCCACCGGCGGCGCTTACGCGCTCGCCACGACGACGGCCACGGCAGAGACCACGGCAGCCAGTGCCGAGCTGATCGACGAGGGCGGCAAGCTGTTTGCTGCGAACTGCGCGAGCTGCCACGGCATGAACGCCGAAGGCACCGACGCTGGCCCGACGCTCATCGGTGCCGGCGCGCTTGCCGTCGACTTCCAGGTCGGCACAGGCCGTATGCCCATGGCGGCATCAGGTCCCCAAGCAGAGGTCAAGCCGGTTCAGTTCACGCAAGAACAAATCGACGCGATGGCAGCCTGGGTCGCCGACCTCGCGCCCGGCCCGGCAGTTCCGCCAGACCGCTACATCGCGGGCGATGGCGACGCGGCCCATGGTGCTGAACTGTTCCGCATCAACTGCGCCATGTGCCACAACGTGGCCGGCGCGGGTGGTGCGTTGACTGAGGGCAAGTGGGCGCCGGGGCTCGCCGGAGTCGACCCGGTTCACATCTACGGCGCGATGGTCACGGGGCCGCAGAACATGCCGGTCTTCAGCGACTTGAACCTCACCCCCGAAGACAAGAACGACATCATCACGTACCTCCTGTACGTGCAAGAGAACCCGTCTGTTGGTGGCTGGGATCTCGGTGCGCTCGGCCCCGTCTCTGAGGGCCTCTTCATCTGGATCTTCGGCCTCGGCGCTCTCGTCGGTGTGACCATCTGGCTCACCGCGAAGTCCAACTAGGCCCGCACGCACTTCGAGGAAAGGACGACCATTGGCTGAGGCACACGACAGCGCCAACAGCGGCGAGACCGCGGGCACGGCTGTCGCCCAGCAGCAGGATCACTCGGCACCCGCACCCGCCGTCGCGGTCGTGCGCGCCGATCGCATCCCCAACCCGGGTTTTCCGCCCGAGCGGCTGCGCGTAACGGATCTCGACCCCAAGAAAGAGAAGCAGGCCGAGCGCACGATTAGCGCCCTGTTCTTCCTCTCTATCGTCGGCAGTGTTCTCGCTGTTGCGGCGTACATTCTCTTCCCGATCGACGAGCTCGACCCCAATTCGATTCGCCTCAACAACATGTTCTTGGGCATCGGAATCACCCTGGGTCTTCTCGGTGTCGGTATCGGTGCTGTGCACTGGTCCAAGGCCCTCATGCACGGCCACGAGCTGGTTGAAGAGCGTCACCCAACGCGCGGTAGCGACGAGTCACGCGAGCGGGCGGTCGAGATCTTCCGTGAGGCCAACGCAGAGTCAGGCTTCACGCGTCGCAGCCTCGTGCGTAACTCACTCATCGGCGCGGTCATTGCGACCCCTATCCCGGCAATCGCCCTGTTCCGCGACCTCGCACCG
>JBDKJR010000289.1:0-2917 GCA_039796515.1 Actinomycetota bacterium | reverse complement strand
TCCGATCGCGGCCGTCGTGACGACGATCATCGGCGTGCCCTCGGTCATCGCCGGCACCCCCACGATGCCGATCATTCTTCTCGCGGCGGGTATCGCCCTGCTGACCCCCGTCATCTCGTTTGGCCTCGAGATGCTCGCGCTGCGCCGCATGACGCACACGGCTTTCGGCACTTTGCTCGCGATCGAGCCCGCTTTCGGGCTCATCATCGGGCTCATCGTGCTCAGTCAGACCCCCGGAGTGCTGCAGCTCGTGGGCATCGTGATCGTCGTCATCGCGGGTGCGGCCGCGCAGCGCGACGGAGCCCGCTCACGCCCGGCCGTTAGCTCCGACGGCGCCATCCCACCAGCGGAGCACCCGTAGCGAGAGGAAGGTGAGCCACGGTGACGGCTCGCCGACCGGCACGTCGAGCTCGAACCAGACGCGGCCCGGGTGGCGGCGCTCTTGAATCCAGCGGCCATCGGGCTGCTGGGCGGCACGAATAATCCCGATGGCGTCGGATGCTCGCTCGTCGGGCGGCGTGCCCTCGAGCAGTGACGACCGTCGCAAGTAGTCCATGACGTTGAGGGCGCTGTAGACGTGGCGGAACGGGTAGCCGAAGTGCGTGGCCCAGGGCGCGACGAGCTCGCCGGTGGACTCGCGGTAGAGCATCCGTCGCCGGAAGAAGAATTCGTGGGCCTCGTGGCGCGCCGAGCGCAAGCGCGTGTCTCCCGTAAGTTCTTCCCACTCGAGGATGCCCTTGAGCGCGTTGAGCGTCGAGTGAAAGCTGGCGCGCGTGGAGCCGTCGACCCATTCGCAGTTCCAGCCGCCCTCGGCCATCGCGTGCTCGGCAAACCACGTCGCGATGCCATCGACGTTGGCACCGAGCCACGCCCCGTTGGCGAGCGTGAAGCCGTTGATGCACGCGTCGGTTTCGCCGCCCCAGTAGGGCAGGTCTTCGTATTCCCAGCGGCAGTTGGCGGCGAGTTTTTCGGCTGTGCCGGCGAGCGCCGCGGCATCGAGGCCGAGCTCGCGCAGGGTCAGCAGACTCCAGGTCGTGGCCGTCCAGGGCTGACCATGCTGGGCCTCCTCGCTATCCCAGTCGAACTCGGCCGGAAAGTAGGCGCCGCCGGCCCACTGCCCGTCGGGGTCTTGATGCGACAGCAGCTTGGCGCCCATGCCTTCGGTCGCAACCCGCGCACGGGTGGCCTGCCACACCGCCTCGGGCTCACCGAGCAGGTCCCGCTCGACCTGCCAGCGCAGGGCCGGGTCGGTGTCGAGCATCCACTGCAGCAGGGTCGGGTCCCTCGACGTCGAGTCGTTCGAGGTGGGGTCACTCGAAGTCGGGTCGTTAGTCATGCCGCTAGAGTAACTCGATGGCGCGGCACAGTTCTAGGGTGTCGGGCTGGTGCGACATTCAGCGCCTGCCCGCGCCGTCATCGTCGCGAGCGAGCCATTTGATTGGGCGCCGTGCGTCGTGCGCGGCCGAGCCCGAGTACCACTACACAGCCTACGGTGACGGCTAGTAGGGCTAATGTTGATAGCCAGAACGGCGATCGGATGGCGTCGAGCCAAAAGGGGGGTGCGTCGAGAACCACATCACTGCCCGCTGCGAACAGTGCTCCGACCTCGCGCACATTTCCGGCGCTATCCACCAATCCCCGCGAGTCGCCCGGTTCGTCGCGGAATTGGCCCATCGTCCAGCGCACAACGCCCACGCTCTCAAGATCTAAGAGTCGCGAACTCGCAACGGCTGCCTGTCGGGTTTCGCTCGCGAATGCCGGCGACCACCCTGGCTTGGAGTTGGCCGTATCGATTACCAGGGCGACGTCGTGCGTACCTGAGTTCAGTTCTCGCAATGCCGAGGCTGGATCCTCTGCATCGTTGAGGTGAAGCGAGACCACGTCGACCATTGCCGTTAAGGTCGGGTCCGCCGCCAGTTGTATCGAATGCCACGTGACGGTTACGGGGGTTCCCGAATTCCGCGAATCAATGAACTCTCGCAGTTCATAAATGAAACCGATCGCTTGAGAAACCTGGTTTTTCGACAGGTCGCGATCAGGTTCATGAGCGAGGTCCCACATCACGAGGGCATCGTGATCGGCGATCGCCGTAATCACCCGAGTTGCCACAACGTACTCACGTGGCCAATCGTCCGGAGTACTGGGCGGCGCAAGACTCACTACGGCGATTGCTGTCAACCCCGCACGCGATACGTCGTTTAGAACGTCAACCCACAGTTCGGGCACCACCGTTGAGGCAGAATCAACTGGTAGTGATGTTTCGTCTACCGACAATCGAACTGTCGAAAAACCAAGGGACTTCATGAGCGTAAAGTCGGCCAGTCGATCAGCCGAGTTGACGGTGGCGTCGATTCGATAATTGGTTGCGGAGTATGGCCCGACCCGCGTGCTCGCGAAAGTTGCGCCGCCCGCAATCTGAACGATGCCGGCCTGGTCGGTACTAATGATGACCGGCGCCTCACTCTGCACCCGGAGAAGCTGTCGGACACGCCAGTATCCGTCTTCCAACACCATCACGACGTCAAACGACTCTTCCGACAACACCACCACGGGCGAACTGGAGCCGAGTGTCGTTCGCACAAAACGCGCACCTATGTCACGAAACGCCACCGTCGCACCGTCGAGGGCGTAAAAGGTCAACTGCAAGTTGTGGCGAATCCCGACAGTGCTCGTCAAGAGATCCGGTGAGATGTTCCGCACGCTGTCCCGCAACGGACCACTGAATGAATCGGTGACGACGTTAGTCGAGCCTGTGGTTTGGTAGACGCTGAGCGACTTCCACGCTCGAATGTATGCCGACTCGATCGCAACTCGCGTTGCCGGTTCCATCGTGCGCTCGCGCGCCCACTCATCCGGGAGCCACTCTCCGACACCCTGGATGCCGTCTGCGACTTCTGGGAGCTCGTTCAACAACGTG
>JBDKJR010000288.1:0-3062 GCA_039796515.1 Actinomycetota bacterium | reverse complement strand
TCATGCCCAACCCGAAGACCGGCACCGTCACCCCCGATGTCGCGAAGGCTGTCACCGACATCAAGGGCGGCAAGATCGAGTTCCGCGTTGACAAGCACGCCAACGTGCACTTCATCATCGGCAAGACCACCTTCAGCGAAGAGCAACTGCACGAGAACCTCAAGGCTGCCCTCGACGAGGTCATGCGCCTCAAGCCCTCGAGCTCGAAGGGCCGCTACCTGCAGAAGGGCTCGCTCTCGACGACCTTTGGCCCGGGCATCCCGCTCGACGTCAACGCCGTCTGAGTTGATTGCTGCGCCGCCGCTACTGCGGCGCAACGCAAGAAAGGCCCCGCTTCGGCGGGGCTTTTCTCGTTCTCGGCCCTTTTCTCGTTCTTGGGCCCGGCCGACCGTCGTGGGCGCGCCGACTGTGCGGGGAGCGGGGAGCGGGGAGCGGGCCGCGGGGTGCGGGGTGCCGGATGCGGGAGCGGGGTGCGGGGCGCCGGATGCGGGGCGCTAGCTCCCCGCCACCTCCACGACGACCTTGCCGCGCGTGTGGCCCTGCTCGACCAGGCGGTGTGCTTCGGCGAGCTGGTCGAGCGGCACCACGCGATCGACGTGCACGCGCAGATCTCCCGCCTCGATCATGCGCGTGATGATGGCCAGGGTCGCGCCGCTGGGCGACACCTTGTAGTCGGTCGCGCGCACGCCGACCGCCCACGCGTCATCGAGCATGGTCGGCCAACTGCCGCTCGGGGCGTTGACGAGAAGCCCCCCGCGGCGCAGGGTCGCGAGCGATCGCGTTCCCGTGTCGTCGATCACATTGCCGATGAGGTCGATGACGACATCGTGGTCACGCACGTCATCCTCGAACCGCGAGGCGGTGTAGTCGATGACGCGTGCGGCACCGAGCTCGCGCACGAACGAGACGTTGGCGGTGGAACACGTGGCCGTGACGGTCGCGCCGAAGTAGGCGGCCAACTGCACGGCGAAGTGGCCGACGCCGCCGGCGCCGGCGTGGATGAGCATCCGTTGCCCCTCATGGGCTCGCGCCACGTCGACGACCATTCCCCACGCGGTGAGGGCCGCGAGCGGTACGGCCGCCGCCTCGGCCATCGTGAGCGTCGTGGGCTTGGGGGCGAGAAAGAGTTCGGGCACCGCAGCGAACTCGGCGTTGCCCCCGCCGAGTCGGGGCACCATCGTCATGCCGTAGACCTCGCGACCGGCCGCGAGCGCATGGCCGTGAAACGCGGGCTCGACGATCGTGCCGGCGATGTCATAGCCGAGCACGACGGGGTAGTCGCGAATCGCCGCCGCCGAGCCGCGCCCCGATCGTGTCTTGACGTCGATGGGGTTCACGCTCGTCGCGTGCACGCGCACAAGCGCCTCGGCCCCGGCCCGCACGGGCACGGGTACCTCGGCCCATTCGAGCACCTCGGGCCCGCCCACCCCGGTCATGATCATCGCGCGCATCGTCGTCATTGCTCGTTGCTCCTCCCGTGCTGACCCCAGTGAACACGACGCGCAGGTCGCTCGTGTTAACGCGGTGTCACAGGCCCGAGACGTCGGAGTTCTGCGCGGGCCCGAGGTCGACATACGATGGGCGCTGTCAGTGCCCTCATCGGCGAAAGGTTGCTCGTGCTCGGGTCGTGCGTCACTCGTCCGGACTCCCTCGACTGATCCGCTCGTGATCGACAGCCCCCGGCGGCATCGGGATGCCGCGCTCGCCATCATCGGCGCCCTTCTCGTGGCCGCCGCCCTCGTGCTCATCTGGCTTGCGCGCGTGCGTGTGCCGCGCGAGTTGTACGTGAGCGAGCTCGGGGCGCTGGGCGAACCGACCGCCGAGCAGTTCCGCCTGGCACTCATGCTGCTCGTCGCCGGGGGACTCTTCGTGGCGTGGTCGATGCGTGACCTGCGCAGTCGCCCGCCCCTGCTGCGCCGCGGTACTCCCGCGCTCACGCTCGCGCTCGCGTGTTCGGCGTTTTTCGTCGCGTCGCAGGTGCCGTGCACCCAGGCGTGCCCGTTGCCGCTCGGCGACACCTTCACGGTGCAAGATCTCGTGCACACGGTGTCGGCCGTGGTCGCGTTCGCTGCCGCGTGTTGGGCGATGCTGCAAGTGGCGTTCGCGCCCGGTCACCGCGCCCTGAGTGGCATCACCTTGCTCATGGCTCTCGCGGTGGGCGTTGTCGCCGCAACGGGCGGCCTGCTGTCTCTCGCGCGGTGGAACGCCGTTTTCGGCAGCCGACTGGAGCTCGTCGCGACAACGATTGGCATCGGGTGGCTCGTGGTGTTTGGCATCGTCCGCGCCGCGCGACTCGTGACGCAACCAGCGTTGACGAGCGCCGCCAACGCCGATCCGGCTTAGGTCATACCTATCTTGGTGGCGCGGGGTAGCCGCCCTAGAGTGGAGCCATTGCGTGCGCACACTCTGCGCTGCGGCCACCACGACTGAGGAGTTTGCCCGTGTCTCGTCCCACCGCATCCGTGCAGTTGTATACGGTGCGCGAGGCACTCGCGGCAGATCCGGTCACGACGACACAGCGGTTGGCCGACCTCGGGCTGCGCACTGTCGAACCCTTCGGACTCGTCGAGTCAGTGGACCTGCTCGAGCCCGCCCTCGCGGCGGCGGGGCTCTCGGCGCCGACCTCGCACGTCACTCTGCACGGGGGAGCGCACGACGTCGCCTTTGCGGCCGCCCGCCGACTCGGCGTCGCAACGCTTATCGATCCGTACATTCCCGAAGAGCGCTGGACGACGCTTGACGATGTGGCCGCTCTTGCGGGCGAGTTCGCTGACATCGCGCGACAGGCCCAAGACCAGGGGCTGCAGGTGGGGTATCACAACCACTGGTGGGAGCTCGAGACGATCATCGACGGCACACCGGCCCTCGAGGTGTTTGCCGACGAGCTGGGAGACGCACCTGTCGTGCTCGAACTCGACACCTATTGGAGCGCCGTCGGAGGGGTTGACCCGGTCGCTCTTCTCGGCCGACTGGGCGAGCGCGTCGTCGCCCTGCACATCAAAGACGGGCCCGTGTCGCGCGATACCTCGCTGCAGCAACCAGCCGGTCAGGGTTCCATGCCC
>JBDKJR010000287.1:0-3241 GCA_039796515.1 Actinomycetota bacterium | reverse complement strand
TGTATCCCAAGCCCGACCATGTCGCCGCGAGCTACACGATGCTCAATCTCGAGGTTCGCGATATCGACGCGGCCGTTGATGAACTCACCGAGCGCGGCGTCGAGATGTTGCGGTACGACGGCATTGTTCACGACGAACGCGGCATCGTGCGCGGAATCACCGCTCGGCAAGGCCCCGACATCGCGTGGTTTGCCGACCCCTCGGGCAACATCATTTCGGTGCTCCAGAACGCCGACTGACCGTCACACCCATTTCCCCTCTCGCACGAGAGGGACTGCCGGGATAAGATGAAGTCAGCTTCACCAACGTCGGCGAATCCGTCGACGACTCGACCCCGGCGAAAGATCGACGATGACCCAACGCCCTTGGATTACCCACTACGCCGACGATGTCGCGCCCGAGCTCGCCGAGGTCGCGTTTCCGCACCTGCCCGCCCTCGTGCGAGCGTCTGCGAACGACTACGGCAGCACGATCGCCTTCACGCAATGCATGCCGAACGGCATGAACGGCTCGCTCACCTACGACCGCGTTGACGCGCTGTCTGATGACTTCGCCGCGTACCTGCGCGAAGTTGTTGGCCTCGAGGCCGGCGACCGGGTTGCCGTGCAGATGCCCAACTGCTTGAGCTACCCCGTTGTCGCCTTTGGCATCCTCAAGGCGGGGTGCGTGCTCGTCAACACCAACCCGCTCTACACCGCGACTGAGATGGTTCACCAGTTCAGCGATTCCGGTGCCAAGGCGCTCGTGGTGATCGACATGTTCGCTGACCGTCTTCCCGAGGTGCTGCCAAAGACCTCGGTTGAGACCGTCATCACCGTGCGTATCAACGAGTTCTTCCCGCCGGTGATCGGCGGCGTGATCCGCATGGTGCAGAAGTTCTGGAACCGCTCACTGCCGACGATCACTGTGGCGCACACTCCCCTGCCCGAGGCCCTCAGCGTGGGACTCGCGACGAAGTCTGAGGAGAAACTCGCCGGTTACGTCGCGAACCTCGGCTCAGACTCGCTCGCCGCCCTGCAATACACGGGCGGCACCACAGGCGTGTCAAAGGGCGCCATGCTCTCGCACGGCAACCTCGTGTCGAACACCCTGCAGATGATTCAGATGTGCGGCGGATACATGCGACCCGGCGCCGAGGTGGTGCTGACGGCCCTGCCGCTGTACCACATCTTCGCCTTCACGGTGAATCTGTTGGGCTTCTACCGACTCGGCGCGCGCAACATTCTCATTCCCTCTCCGCGTCCGCCGAGCAACCTCAAGCGGGCTTTCGAGAACTACAAGATCACGTGGGTCACGGGCGTCAACACGCTGTTCAACGCGCTGCTCAACGAGCGCTGGTTTCTTGACAGCCCTCCCCGCCACTTGCGCGCATCGGCTGCTGGCGGCATGGCCCTGCACGAGTCGGTCGCTGCCCAGTGGCGCACCGTCACGGGCACGCCCATCGTTGAGGGCTACGGCCTGACCGAAACGTCGCCGGTCTTGAGCTTCAACCCCTTCGGGCCGAACGCGAAAGACGGCACGATCGGCATTCCCGTTCCCTCGACCGAGCTGCAGTGCATCGACGAAAAGGGCAAAGAAGTCGCCCCCGGCACGCCCGGTGAAATCGCCGCGAAGGGCCCGCAGGTCATGCTTGGTTATTGGAACCGACCAGAAGACACCGCGGCGAGCATCGTCAACGGCTGGTTCCGTACCGGTGACATCGCCGAGATGGATGCCGACGGCTTCTTCACGATCGTCGACCGCAAGAAAGACATGATCTTGGTGAGCGGCTTCAACGTGTACCCCAACGAGGTCGAAGAGCGCATCGCGGCACTGCCCGGCGTGCTCGAGGTCGGAGTCGTCGGCATCCCGGACGACAAATCGGGCGAAGCCGTGCGCGCCTACATTGTTGCCGGCACGGATGCTCCGACCGAAGCTGCCGTGCTCGAACACTGCCGCGAGACCCTCGCCGCCTACAAGGTGCCGAAGTCGGTGCGCTTCGTTGACGAACTGCCCAAGAGCCCGATCGGCAAGATTCTGCGGCGTGAGCTGCGGGCCGAGGCCGTCACCTCAGCCACCGCCAGTATCGAGACCCAAGGAAGGGAACTGTCATGATCTCGCCGCTCATCGTGGCCACGCAGGCCGTTGTCAACGAGCAAGATGTCGTGACGCCGTTCGAGCAGAACCTGCTCGTGGGCCTCGTCTTCGTCATCATGTTTGGCCTCGGCGCCGGCCTCACGCCGCGCGACTTCAAGCTCGCACTCAAGCGACCGTCGGGTCTCATCATCGGTTTCATCACGCAGTTCGGGATCATGCCCGTGCTGGCGTACGTGCTGTGCCTCGTGTTCCTGTTCCAACTCGCGCCCGAGGTTGCCGCACCGCTCGCGATCGGTGCACTGCTCATGGGTGCCGTGCCCGCCGGAACGACATCGAACATGTTCACCTACTTCTCGAAGGGCAACCTCGCGCTGAGCGTCATGATGACGACGAACTCGACCCTCTGGGCCATCATCATGACGCCGCTCGCTCTGGCAATCTTCGGTGGGCTTCTCTTCGGCGGCGATAACTCCGAGTACCAGATCCCGATCACCAACATCGTGGTGACGCTCGCGATTCTGCTGATTCCCGTGGTCTTGGGCATGACGATCCGGCGCTACAGCGCCAACATCGGTGCCGTGCTCGAACTGCTCGGCGGCTTCTTCGGGCTCTTCTTCATTGTGTTCCTGGTCGCAACGTGGGTGCCGCGCAACTGGGCCTTGCTTACGTCAACCGACTGGCAGGTGTACGTCGTCGCCATCGGGCTCGGCCTCTTCGGCATCGCGATCGCCTACGGCATCGCGAAGGCGATCCGTCTGCACCCGGCCAACGCGCGGACGATCGCCCTCGAGACGGGCATCCAGAACGGACCGCTCGCGATCGCGATCATCTTGCTGACCTTCAGCGGCAACCCCGACATCGGGTTGATCTTGATCGTGCCGGCGCTCTACTCGCTGTTCATCGTGCTGATCTCGACAGTGGTGACCTTCATCTTCCGCCGGGCAAATACGGCGGCGGAACAGAAGATCCCCAACCTCCTCTAGCAACTTCTGACAGCAAACAAACGTGGGGTCCGGACCGAGCCGGGCCCCACGTTTGTGTTTACGCCTCGGCGGCCGGCGCCGCGCTGTTCTTGCTTACGCCTCGCCCGAGGGCGCGGCGAACTGCGCCTCGTAGAGCCGCGCATAGGCGCCGGGTGTGGCGAGCAGTTGCTCGTGCGTGCCTT
>JBDKJR010000286.1:0-5246 GCA_039796515.1 Actinomycetota bacterium | reverse complement strand
CCGAACCTCGCCGACACGGCGTGGATCACCGACCAGTACGACTACTACGTGGGCGGCAACACCGCGCTCGCGACGCCCGACGATGCCGGCATGATCCGCGTCGACGAGGTGAGCGGCCTCGGGGTCGCGCTCGCGACCGACGCCAACGGCCGGTACTGCCAGCTCGACCCCTACGTGGGCGCCCAGCTCGCGCTCGCCGAGGCGTACCGCAACGTCGCGGCCACGGGTGCGGCACCGCGCGCCGTGAGCGACTGCCTCAACTTCGGCAGCCCCGAGAACCCCGACGTTATGTGGCAGTTCGAGCGTGCGGTGACGGGCTTGGCCGACGCCTGCCTTGAGCTAGGCATCCCCGTCACGGGCGGCAACGTGTCGTTCTACAACCAGACCGGCGACGTTCCCATTCACCCCACACCTGTCGTGGCCGTCATGGGCGTCATCGACCACGTTGACCGCCGTCTGCCCGCCGGCTGGCAAGACGACGGAGAGAACCTCTACCTGCTGGGCGTCACGCGCGACGAGCTCGACGGCTCGGTGTGGGCCGACGTCGTGCACGGTCACCTCGGTGGCCTGCCGCCGCGCGTCGACCTTGCTGCCGAAAAGAACCTCGCGGGGCTCATGGCCGCCGCGGCAGAAGAGGCCCTCGTGACCTCGGCGCACGACCTCTCTGAGGGCGGCTTGCTCGCGACCCTCGCCGAGGGCGTTCAGCGCTTCGGTGTCGGCGCGCGCGTCTGGCTCACCGAACTCATGGAACGCGACGGGGTGGATGCTCTCGCCGCCTTGCTCTCAGAGTCGCAAGCCCGCGTGCTCGTGTCGGTGGCCCGCGAAGACGACGTCAAGTTCCGCGGACTCTGCGAGGGCCGCGACGTGCCCGTGCTGCGCATCGGCGTGACCGACGCCGAGGTCGACGGGCTCGAAGTGCAAGACCGCTTCACGCTCACCCTCGCCGAACTGCGTCACGCGCACCGCGACACGCTGCCCGCGCGCTTTGGCCCGCTCGTCGGGGGCTAAGCCGCCGACAGTGTGGCGCAGTGGGGGTTAGGCCCGCACCACTAGGCTCGCGCTCGTGACGACCACTGGCGAAACCTCCCCCACTGCCCTTTCGCTGACCGAGGTTCGCGAGCGCATCGCGCGCGGGCAGGGCAATGCGATGCCGAGCGACACGGGTCGTTCGTTTTGGCGCATCATGCAGGCCAACCTGTTCACGCTCTTCAACCTCATCGTGGGCGGCAGCTTCGCGTTGCTGCTCGTGCTCGGCTACTGGCAAGACGCGCTCTTCGGCTTCTTCGTGATCGCCAACGTCGTCATCGGGGTCGCGCAAGAGTTTCGGGCCAAGCTCACGCTGAGTCGCCTCGCGGTGCTCAACGCGCCCCTCGCGCGCGTGCTGCGACACGACGGCTCGGGCGAAGCAACGCTCTACGAGGTGCGCGTCGCCGAGGTGGTGCTCGACGACGTGCTCGTGCTCTCGGCGGGCGATCAAGTGACGGCCGATGCCGTCGTGCTCGAGGCCAACGGGCTCGAGGTCGACGAGTCCCTGCTCACAGGCGAGTCCGACGCGCTCAATGCGGCGCCCGGGCGCGAGCTGCTCTCGGGCTCGTCGATCGTGGGGGGCAGCGGGCTCGCGCGGGTCATCCGCGTCGGCGCTGACTCCTACGCCGCGCGCATCACAGCCGAAGCAAAGCAGTTCTCGCTCGTGCGCAGCGAACTGCGCTCGGGCATCGCGCGCATCATCAAATGGATCACGATTGCCCTGCTGCCGGTCGGCGCGATCGTCGTCAACGGGCAAATGCAAGCGGTCGGTGGCTGGGAGGTCGCGATCGCGACGGGAGCCTGGCGCGAAGCGACCGTGGCCTCGGCCGCGAGCCTCATCGCGATGATTCCGCAGGGCCTCGTGTTCATGACGAGCGTCGCCCTCGCCGTGGGCGCCGTGAAACTCGCCCGTCGCGAGGTGCTCGTGCAAGAACTCGCCGCCGTCGAAGGGCTCGCGCGCGTCGACATGCTGTGCCTCGACAAGACGGGCACCCTCACCGAAGGCCGGCTCGTCCTTGACTCGGTCGAACCGCTCAGTGACATTGCGGGGTGGGATGCTGCGCTCGGCCACTTCGCCGCCGACCGTGACGCCAACGCCACCGCGAAGGCGCTCGGCGAACGCTTCGCCGCCATCGCGAGCCTCGAACTGCGCGCCGCCGTGCCGTTCAGCTCAGCGCGCAAGTGGAGCGCCGCCGAGTTTCGCGACGCGCGCGCCGCGGGCAGCTGGGTGCTCGGCGCTCCCGACATCGTGCTCGCCGGGTCAGACCGCGAGGCGGTCGCGGCGGTGCTCGCGCGCACGAGCGGGCTCGCGGCACAGGGACTACGCACCCTGGTGCTCGCGCACTCGTCCCATGCCCTCCCAGACGGCGAACCCGCCGACGCCGTGCTGCCCGCGCGGCTTGTTGCCGCCGCGGTGCTGACCTTCCGCGAAAAAGTGCGGCCCGATGCACACGAGACGCTCGGGTATTTTCGCGAGCAGGGCGTGAGCATCCGCGTGATCTCGGGCGACGACCCGCGCACGGTCGCCGCGGTCGCGCGCGAGGCCGGCGTCGATCACGTCGGCGATGGTTTCGACGCTCGGCAGCTACCCGACGCGAGCACGCCCGCGGGCGAGGCCGAGCTTGACGCGATCATGGCGCGCGAGCACGTGTTCGGGCGCGTCACGCCCGAGCAGAAGAAGGCCATGGTGCTCTCGCTGCAGCGTCTCGGATACACCGTCGCGATGACAGGCGACGGCGTCAACGATGCGCTCGCCCTCAAGCACGCCGACATGGGCATTGCGATGGGCTCGGGTGCCGCGGCCACACGCGCGGTCGCGCGCCTCGTGCTGCTCGATGGGCAGTTCAGCCGCCTGCCGCGCATCGTCGCCGAGGGGCGGCAAGTCATCGCGAACGTCGAGCGACTCGCGAAGCTCTTTCTGTCGAAGACGACCTACGCCATCCTCTTCGCGGTCGTCTTTGGCCTGCTGCTGTGGCCGTTCCCGTTCTTGCCGCGTCAGCTGTCGATCGTCGACGGCCTCACGATCGGGTTGCCCGCGCTCGTGCTCGCGCTGCTGCCGAACATCCAGAAGTACCGGCCCGGGTTCTTGCGGCGCGCGGCTCGCTTCTGCATTCCCTCGGGACTCATCGTGGGCGGCACCCTGATTTCGGTCGTCGCCTATGCCTATTTGGGCGGATACGCGGCGCCCGTCGTGCAAACCACCGCCGTCATCACCCTCACGCTCACGGCGCTGTGGGTGCTCGTGATCTTGTCGCGGCCGTTCACGCTCATCACGAGCATCGTGGTCGTCGGCGCTTACCTCGGGCTCGGGGTCGTGTTGTCGATTCCGATCGTGACCGACTTCTTGCAGCTCGGAGCCCCGCCGCTCGAGCTCGTGCTCGTCGCCGTGGGCGCGAGCGCCTTCGGCTCAGCGGTGCTCGAAGTCACGCACCGTCTGGTGTCACGGTCGGCTGCGGGCGCCGAAACAGCCGCACCCGCCGCTGCGCCAGCAGCACGCCGAGGATAACGAGAGCGGCGCCGACGGGCTCGTTCCAGACGAGCTGCTCGCCCAGAATCAGCACGCCCAACAGCACGCCCACGGGCGGCGAGATGTAGGTGACTGTCGCGGCGCGAGTTGGTCCCCACGCGCGCACGACGTTTTGGTTCCAGGCGTAGGCAAGGCCCGTGCCGAGGGCTCCGAGCAACACGATCGCGACGATCACGGTCGGCGTGAGTGTGATGGGCTGGGCGCCGACGAGAGGCGTCAGCAGCAGCATCCACACCGCCGCCAGGCCGATCATGACAAACGACATCATGATCGCGCTGAGGCCGGTGTTGCTGAGAAAGCGGCGCATGTACGAGAGGCTGAATCCGTAGCAGGCCGTCGCGCCGAGCAACGCAATGTAGGGCACCATGCCGCCTGTTCCGGGCTCGATACCCTGCCACGGTCCGACAATGACGATGACACCGATGATGCCCACGACGACGCCGAGCACTTGCTCACGCGTGAGCTTCTCGATGCGAAACGCGAGCCCCGCGATGAGCGCCGTCATGATCGGCGTCGTGGCGTTGAAGATGCTCGCGACGCCCGACGAGACGTATTGCTGCGCCAACGCGAAGAGCTGATACGGGATGACCGCAAAGGTCACCGAGAGCAGCGCCAAGTGCGCCCACACGCGCCGCGATCGCGGCAAACGATCGCGCGTGACGAGCGCGATGAGCCCGAGCGTGATGGCACCGAAGAGCGTGCGACCGGCCGCGACCTGCACGGGCGAGAGCCCCTCGAGTGCGAGCGCGATGAACAAGAAGCTCGCGCCCCAGACCACGCCCGCGAGCGTGAACTGCACCGCGATCCACGTGTCGGTCGAGCGAGGTGGGGCGGGAGTCGCGGCGCTGGTCACTCGGCGAGACTACTGCCGAGCAGTGTCGCCGCCGACCGCTCAGGGGTGCGAGGGCAGAAACCCGCTATTGCTCGGCGCTCACGGAGTCGGTGGAGATCGTGCCGGTCGTAGCGATCTGCTCGTGGTGGTGAATGACTTCGGCGACGATGAAGTTGAACCACTTCTCGGCGAAGGCCGGGTCAAGCTGCGCCTCAATGGCGAGGGCCCGCAAGCGCTCAATCTGCACGCGCTCGCGCTCGGGATCGCTCGGCGGCATGTCGGTTGCGGCCTTCAGCCGACCCACCGCTTGCGTGCTCTTGAAGCGCTCGGCAAGCAGGTGAATCAGCGCAGCGTCGATGTTGTCGATGCTGCGGCGCAGCGACGTGAGCTCGACTATGGCGACGTCATCCATGGCTTGAGCGTATCGCGACCGGCGTGCGCCTCTTAGAGTGTGCGCATGACGACGGATGATCGCTCGCGCCGCTCGTGGCGCGACACTGCGGCCACGCGCGTACTGGGCTCGGCCTTCGGGTGGTTCTCGGCGGCTCTCGCGATGACGCTGCTGTATCAATCGGTCAGTGCCCTTGCTGACCTCGGCGGCTATTGCGCTCGAGGGGGCCCCTACGTCATCGCGGTGGAGTGCACCGACGCGATTGTTGCCTTTACTCCGACCAGCATTGTGGGCGGAATGGCTGCGGTGTTCATCGGGTGGTCGCTCTCGCAAGGCTTCGGTGTTTCCCTGCTCGCGTTCGCGTGGCCCGGCCTCTTCGTGAGCCTCTCGCTGACGTTCTTTTCGGCTATTTCGTATTTGGTTTAGTTTTATGTGCTTTTAGTGGTCTTAATGTTTTTTGCCTTTTGTTT
>JBDKJR010000285.1:0-2754 GCA_039796515.1 Actinomycetota bacterium | reverse complement strand
GGCGTCGGCCCGCAGCCCCGGCAAGATGGGCACCGCTCGCGCGGCAAGCTGTTCGGCCCAGTCGAGAAGAGCAACGGTCGGTTCGCTTCGCCACGGGCTGTCATCGAGGTGATCACCGTGCGCGTTGTGGAAGTGATGGTCGACGCGGTCGTCGCTCACTTCGAGGTGCAATTGTCCGGTCGCAAAGTGCACGAACAGGCTCACGATGCCCGTCTCGTCGTCGATGTCGGCATCAAGTTCGGGCCGGCCCAGCCCCCGCGGCAGGGGCGGAAGCGTTCCGATTCCATCACCGAGATCGAGCACAACGCTCAAGATCTGGTTCGGCAGCCGCAAACTCGGTTCGATCACCGCTTCACCCTACGGTCTCTCGCGAGCGCGGCCGAGTGGAAAGGGCGCTGGCGCCGGTGTGGAGACGATGGGCTCGCGGCAACCTAGTGTTGTCGCATGATCCTGCGACGTGTCATTGCCCGCATCTTTTGGGCGTTCAGCCGGTGGACCCTCGTCACCGAACCGGCCCCCACTCGCCCGACCGTTCTCGTGGGGGCACCGCACACGTCGAACTGGGATTTCGTGTTCATGCTCGCGATCGCATGGAAGCTCGATATGCGCTTTCGCTGGCTGGGCAAGAAGAGCCTGTTTCGTGGATGGCGTGGGCCCATCATGCGGCGCTTGGGGGGCATCCCGGTTGATCGCGACTCCCCCACCGTCGTCGTGGGAGAAGTCGTCGACCGCATTCGTTCGGGTGATGTGTTTGGCCTCGTCGTGACCCCCGACGGCACGCGCAAAGGCCACTCGTACTGGAAGTCGGGCTTCTACCGCATCGCGCGCGAAACCGAATTGCCCGTCACCCTCGGCTTTGTCGACCGCACCACCATGACCACGGGCCTCGGGCCGACGATCGAGCTCACGGGCGAGGTGTCGCGCGACATGGACGTCATTCGTGCGTTCTATGCCGATAAGTCGGGCGTGCGCCCCGAGCACCGCGTTGAACCGCGCCTTCGCGAAGAGCTCACGGCGTAGCGCCGGCTCGCGATTTCTCGGCGTAGCGCTGGCTCGTGATTTCTCGGCGAGCCGCGTGACGGCGCTCGTTAGCCGAAAAGGCCAATCACGAGGCCTACGAGCGTGTAGTTGAGCACGTCGCTGCCGACCTCGATGATCCACACCTTGAGGCCCTGACCCGCGAAGAGTCGGTGGCTGAGCGAGCTCGCTGCGGCGAACCCGATGCCCAGCAGCAGACCCGTAAGCGCGCCGCCGAGCGGGCCGACCGGGCCAGCCGCGAGGTCGACAAAGTGGATGACCGACGCCACGGCAATCACCTGAACGAGCGCCCCGACCGCCGTCAGGCCGAACACGAGGCCCATGTTGCCGCCGCCGGGCGCCTCCTCTTCTGAGCGCCCCATCGCCTTCCACCACACGGGAAAGAAGGTCTTGGGCCCGAACCACAGGGCTCCGGCAGCGAAGGCGACGAGAAAGCCGATGAGGATGGCCAGCCAGTTCAGTTCGATAAGAAACATGCGCGCGACGTTACTCCTGCGACGGCTACATTCGCGACCCCCTGCTCCAGTAGGCTCTCGCCCAGTATTCGTTGGGAACATCCCGAACCGAAAGGCCACCCCATGGCAGAACGCAAGACCACCAAGAAGGTCGTCCGAGTCGAGGTCGACGAGACGGCCGCCGAGCGCGCCGAGTCGACCGAGGCGGGCGCGTCGACCGACTGGAAGCCGACGGCCGAGGCGAAGGGCCAGGCCACCGGACTGCGCTGGGGCGCGTGGGGCTTCTGGGCCGGTGCGCTCATCGGCGAGGGCCTCGCGATCTACTGGCTGCTGTGGCTCGAGCCGTTCAAGCCCGCCGTCTCGGCCCCGTGGTACCTCAACTCTGAGACCGCGCTGTGGCTGCTGCTCGGCATGCTCGTGGGCATCGGCTTGCTCGCCGTTGCGGGCTCGCAGCTCTGGAAGAAGGCCAACCGCCTCGACCCGGCTCGCAAGTCAGAGCCGGTGCGGTTCTTCGTGCAGAACCAGCTCGGCGCCATCATCACGATGATCGCGTTCTTGCCGCTCATCATTTTGATCTTCCTCAACAAAGACATGGACGGAAAGCAGAAGGGCATTGCGGGCGCCGTCGGCATCGTCGTGCTCATCGTTGCGACGCTGCTGGGTGCGTCGTTCAACCCGCCGTCGGTCGAGCAATACGCCAACGAGGGCCAGATTCCCGAGTACACGGCGATCGTCGAAGAGCTCACGGGTCAGGACTACGTCACGTGGACCCAGAGCGGCAGCGTCTACCACCTGTGCCTCGACGCCTCGGCCGTCAACCGCGTGTCGGCTGACGGTGCGATTTACGAGGGCACTGTGGATGCCGCGCACGCCGATGGCAAAGAGGGCCTGACCCTGCAGGTCGAGCAAGAGCTCGGCGAGTGCGGTCTGCCCGAGCCGGAGAACCTCAGCGACCTCGAGACCGAGATTCGCGAGTTGCGCGAGACCGTCGAGGTCGACAACGCGCCGGCCGAGGAGCCGGCGGAGCAGCCCGCGGGCTAAGCGCCTGAAGCGCTCGTTCGGCGAGCGCCCGGTGCGCTAGTTCAGCGTGCAGCCGGTGCGCTGGCCCCGTGAGCGCCCGTCGCGGTGACGCGATTGAGTTGTGTGAAGCCCGTTTGACGTCAAACGGGCTTCACACCGTTAACGGGCACTGGGCGATCGCGCGAGGCCAAGAGTCGCGCAAGCGCGGTGAGGGCGCTGCTGATCCAGCGCATGTGAGAAT
>JBDKJR010000284.1:0-2789 GCA_039796515.1 Actinomycetota bacterium | reverse complement strand
CGAGGGCCTGGTCGACGAGGGTGACGGTGATGCGTGATGGTTCGTTCGGTCGGCGAGCGGCGAGTTCGAACACGGCACAGGTCGCTACGAGCACGCCGTCTCGCGGTTGGAGGGTGAGGATGGTGCGGCCGCGGTGTGTCCAACCAGGTGCGGGCTCTGCGGCCTGGCGGCGGGCTTCTGCTGCTGTCGTCTGTTCGGCGAGGAGGCGGGCCCGGAACGCGTTGGCGGTGTCGTGGTCTGGGTGTGAGAGTCCGCATGCGAGGACTCTGCCGTTGGGGAGGTCGATGTTTTCGTGGTGGCTGCGGGCTTGCCGTTCGATTTGTGCGAGTTGGCGTTGCGACGCCGCGGTGATGTCGTCGAGCATGCTCATGCTGCTGTCACCGGAACCGTTTCGAAGTGCTCCCAGTGCCACTGGTCGACGCGATGCTCGTTGACCGGGTACCAATAACCCCAGGTGCGGCGGCGGGCATAGAGCCACGTCATGCGACTGCCGCCTCTCGGGTCGTCTGGGCCCAGGTGCCGAGGCAGGCGTGATGTGCCGGGTAGTGGCGTCCGGCGCCGCAATGGGCGCATGGGGTCAAAGGTGGGAGTGGTCCGACATGTCGGCCACCACAGTCGTCGCAAGGGTCAACGATGCAACCAAGGGCCCCGCTTCCGGGTCGGCCGGCGTCACGGTAGGCACGGTGGGTGTGTCCGCAGTCTGTGCACTTACGTTCAGCGTTTTTGTCGCCCCGGTCGATGGTGTCGGTGTCGGCTGCCCAGCGGCCTCCACGCCGCCCATACCGGACATCCCTCGCGCTCATGCGGCGACCTTCTCGTGCAGCACCCGGTGAAGCTCTCTGAGCGGCGGACAGGACGCCTCGAGGCGGTCCAGTGCCGACAACGAAAGGCTCGGCGCGCACAGCACCGCGTACACCCACTGCCCGTCGATGTCGTCGTACCTGTCCAACAACCGGAAGGCCTGAGCGCGGTCAAGTGTCCGGCCGAGCATCGACTGGCTGATACCGACCGATGCTGCGAGGTGGCAGGTCGTCCAGCTGGTTGGTTGCCCTGGCCGCGTTCCCCTGGACAGGGTGTTCCAGACCAGGTAAGCGGACGGTCCGACGAGTGGGAGAAGAAACGTGCGGGCGTACTCGCCTTCGGCGGGGTGTACCCCGCTGATCGGTGCGCATGGGAGCCGGGTGAGGATCGTGGCAGTGGGGATCATGCTGCGTCGCCCATCTGTTCGACGAAGAGTCGCAGGGCGTGGACTGCATCAGCCCGCAGTTCGGCTGGGACACCAGCAGCCTTCGACGCGACACCACCCGTCGCCTTCGTCAACACCGCAGCCGACTGTGCCGGGGTGACGTCGTTCGTCTCACAAGCAGCACGCCAGTCGGCCACGAACTCGGCCAGTGGAGGGTCGGTGTCGTCGACGAGCTCGGCATCGATGACCTCGCCATGAGGCGTGTCGGCCGAGATCTCGACAGCATCCGTCAGGTCGACAGGATCTTCAGCGAGCAGGAAACCGCCCTGGTCGAGGCCGAGCTTCACCGAAGCTGCGTTCTCGTTCACCCACGTCGTCAGAGCGCGAGCTTTGAGCATCGTCTTCGGGATCGTCTTGTAGTTCGGGTTCCGTGCCGGCAGGCCTGCGGTGACCGCATCAGCCATCGTGAACGTAACCCTGCGGATCGGCCAGTCCCTCGGGTCGCCGGGGCATCGACCAATGACGGTCGCTTTCTTCTCGTCACACGATTCATCGAATGCCACGAGGTAGCCGCGCAACTCCAACGCTGCTTTGAGTCCGAGGTAACCGATGTGTGGCCGGCCTTTGATGTCGAAGATGTACTGACACGCGGTGAGCGGGTTGTTGATCCCGATGTTCCGGCCGAGCAGAGCGATGACGAGGACCTTCTCTGGCTTCCGAGCGCAGGGATGATCGGGCGGAAGAAGCCGATTCGCAACGAGGCTGCACTGAGCTTCGATTGTGGCCAGCTCGTGGCGGCCAGGCATCGGGACCCCGGTCGGGACCCCGGCCGGGCGGAAAACGAGATCGGCGCTCATGCCGCCACCCCGAATCGCGACATGACAGCGCCGGAATGCAGCTCGGCCTTCGCCTGCAGGTACGCCTGATGCGCCTCCTCGGCCGTGTCGAACAAACCCAAGCTCCGTCGCCTCGAACCGGTCATGATCTGGGCCCGCCACCGAGTGTCATCGTGCCTGTGGACTCCAAGGAAGCCCGACTTGTTGGCCTTGTGCGGCCCGGCGATGTTTTGCGAATTCGATGCGGGCGCTACCGCCCGAAGGTTCTCTGGACGGTTGTCGGTGATGTCGCCGTTGATGTGATCTACGACCAGCGGACCGGGCGATCTGCCAGACATTTGGAGAACGAGCCGGTGCCACAGGTACGAGGACCGGTCAACGGAAACGACGCGGTAACCCTTCCTGTTGAGCGAGCCGGCTACGGCGCCTGCGCGCCCATTAGCGGAGGCGTTTGTTCGTCGGATCGGCATTCCGGCCGGGCTGATCTCGAACAGCTCGTGGAGCCGTTCTGAGGTTGGTAAAGGTTTCATGAGGGGTTGGTCTCCGTGTCGGATGTGATGGTGAGGGTGATCGAGTCGGTACCGGTCTTCACCGGTGCGAGGTATCGGATCCCGGCCACGTAGGCGGGTGAGTCGTCCGGCCAAACCCCGATATTCGTGAGTGCGTCGAGAGCGACCTTGACGGTCGGGGCGCACGCTTCGGTGTCGCGCAGGTTCGCGGTACGGCATTCGTCGGCGACGGTGACGGTGACCGGGTACCGGAGGGCG
>JBDKJR010000283.1:0-2848 GCA_039796515.1 Actinomycetota bacterium | reverse complement strand
AGGTCGAGAATCGCGTCGACATCGAGGTCAGGAACCTCGTCTTGCAAGTCACTCGCCAGGCCGAGCAGAAGATCGTGGGTCTCTTCTTCGACGGCCTCGATGCGAGCATCCGGCCGGTCGGTCTTGTTGACGAGCAGGATGACCGGCAGCTTGGCGGCGAGCGCCTTGCGCAACACGAAACGCGTCTGGGGCAGGGGGCCCTCGCTCGCGTCAACCAAGAGCACGACGCCATCAACCATGCTCAAGCCGCGCTCGACCTCGCCACCGAAGTCGGCGTGGCCCGGGGTGTCGATGACGTTGATCGTGATCTCGCGACCCTCGGCGTGCACACCCTTATAGGTCACCGCCGTGTTCTTCGCGAGGATCGTGATGCCCTTTTCGCGCTCGAGATCGTTCGAGTCCATCGCCCGGTCTTCGAGGTGGGCGTGAGCAGCGAACGAGTCGGTCTGACGCAGCATGGCGTCGACAAGGGTGGTCTTGCCGTGGTCGACGTGAGCGACAATCGCCACGTTGCGCAGGTCGGTGCGGGTGGCGATTGCCATGGTGAATCAGTCCTTGCTGGCTGCGCGCTGCTCTCGACGCTCCCGCTGCGCCACTGGATCGGGCAGGGGAACAGCGGCGATGAGGCGCTGAGTGTAGGGGTCTTGGGGGTTGCGCAGAATCTGGTCGCGCGAACCCTGCTCAACCAGTCTACCCCGGTGCATCACGGCGATGCGGTGCGCGAGGATATCGAGCTCTTCTCGCCCTTCTTGTATGGGGATAACACGCGAGCCGGATGACCGCCGAGGCTTAGCATCAATCAATCGCGGGGCCCCGCGACGCCGCTGCCATCACTAGGAGACCTCAGTGAGCAACCTCAAGTAAAAGTCCATCGCTCTAATGACAACAGCCGGCCTCGCGCTCGCGCTATCCGTCGTAGCGCCCGTGGGAGCCCACGCCGCAATCAGCGGGCCAGTCCGATGCAATTCCATCTCTGCGCCGGCAAACGCTGACTTCTTTGGTGCCCGCAACTGCTACAGCTTCTCGCTCGTGATGACGATCCAGTACCGCGCTGGCGGCGTGGCGCACCACTGTGTGCGCTCAGGAAGCGTCTTGTGGACTGATCAGTCGGCGCACCGCATCGAGCTCGGCATGGTCTGGACCTCGCGTCTCCAGCCTTACGGCAGCGTTGTGCGCTGCTAGAAGAGAGCGGGCACGATGACGACGGGTCATGGGCCATCATTAATGATGCCCATGGCCCGTCGCCTATCGCGGGCCGTGACGAAGGCAAAAGAAAAGGCTTCGCCGCCCTACTTCAGGATTCCGGGGCGACAGTGCGCTGCTCGCGACGCGCCCGCTGCGCCACTGGATCGGGCAGGGGAACAGCGGCGATGAGGCGCTGAGTGTAGGGGTCTTGGGGGTTGCGCAGAATCTGATCGCGCGAACCCTGCTCAACCAGTCGTCCCCGGTGCATCACGGCGATGCGGTGCGCAAGGATATCGACCACCGCCAGGTCGTGACTGATGAAGAGGCACGCAAACTGCAGCTTGCTCTGCAAGTCTTGCAGCAGGTCGAGAAAACGGGCCTGTACCGAGACGTCGAGCGCGCTCGTCGGCTCGTCCGCGACCAGAAGTTCGGGTGCGAGAGCGAGGGCACGCGCGATACCGACTCGCTGCCGCTGGCCGCCAGAGAGCTCGTGCGGGTAGCGGTTGCGGTAGCTGGCTGGCAGTTCCACTTGACTCAGAAGCTCTTCGACCCGCTTGTCAAGCTCTTTGCCCAGCACCTCTTTGGCGAGCAACAACGGCTCGCCAATGCTTTCGCCAATCGGCATGCGGGGGTTGAGGCTCGACCCCGGGTCTTGAAAGACGATACCGGCCTTACGGCGCAGCGGTCGCAGCTCTTTCATCGACGCGGTCGAGATGTCGATGCCTGCCGAGATCAGGCGGCCGTACTTGATCGGCAAAAGACCGACTGCGGCGCGCCCGAGCGTGGTCTTGCCCGAGCCCGATTCGCCCACTAGCCCCACGATTTCGCCCGGGTAGACGTCAAGGGTGATGTCGTCTGCCGCCAAAAAGGCAGGCACACGGCCGCGCTTCGGGTATTCGATCGAGACGTCTTGGAACGAAAGCACGGGCTCGGCAGTGACTTTCGCAGGCTCGGGCGAAACCTCGGAGATGTCGAGCCCGAGGTGAGGCACAGCAGCCAGGAGAGACTGCGTGTAAGGGTGTTGCGGGCGCTGAAAGATGTCGAGGGCCGAACCCTGCTCGACCGCCACGCCGTCTTTCATGACCATAATCGAGTCGGCGAGGTCGGCGACAACTCCCATGTCGTGTGTGATGAGAATGATCGCCGAATCGAGTCGTGTACGCAGGCTCCGCAACAGTTCGAGGATTTCCGCCTGAACCGTGACGTCGAGGGCGGTGGTCGGCTCATCCGCGATAAGCAGGACGGGATCGCACGAAATCGCCTGAGCGATCATCGCGCGCTGACGCTGACCACCCGACAGCTGGTGCGGGTATTTGTAGAAGGCAAGCGCAGGGTCGGGCATTTCGACCTTCTCGAGCAGCTCGATCGCACGCTCTTTCGCATGGGCGGGCGTGAAGTCGTAGTGAGTGCGCAAGGTCTCGACGATCTGGAAGCCGATGGTGTAGACCGGGTTCAGCGCCGTCATCGGCTCTTGGAAGATGACGGCGATCTGCTGGCCACGAACCGTGCGCAAGTCGCGCTTGTCGAGGTTGCCGATCTCTCGGCCGAGAAGCTTGATCGAGCCAGAGACCCGAGCAGTCGAGGGGAGCAAGCCCAGTAGGGCCATCGAGCTGGACGACTTGCCCGAGCCCGACTCGCCCACGATCGCGAGCACCTCGCCGCG
>JBDKJR010000282.1:0-4376 GCA_039796515.1 Actinomycetota bacterium | reverse complement strand
AAGAGGTTGGGCATGATGACGAGATACCCGAGGCCGCGCAGCCGCTCGAGGTGATCGCGCATCGAGTCGTCGATGCCGAAGACCTCGTGCACGACGACGAGCGGCACGAACGGGCCGGGCCCGTCGGGCACGCCAAGCAGCGCCGTAAGCTCGCCCTCGCGCGGGTCGCCCGGCTGCGGAATGACGACGTCGATGAGGGTCATGAACGGATGCGCCCGACACCCGGAACGAGCCGGCCGACGCGAGCGGCATACGCCGCGTAGTCGCGGTACCGGCCGAGGAGCATCCGTTCTTCGAGACGCGACTTGACCATGAGCAACACGATGAGCGCGCCCGCGACGATGAGATGCCCGACCGAGGCGCCGATGAACGCAAGGCCGAGGGCCGCCACGATGATGCCCGTGTAGATCGGGTGCCGCACCCACGCGTAGACCCCGGTCGTGACGAGTTCGCCGCCCGCCTTCGGCACGGGGCTCGCGGTGAGCGTGCGCCCGAGGCCGGCGATCGCCACGAGGGCGATGACGACTCCGCCGAAGATTGCGACGAAACCCGCCGTCATGACGACCTGCGTGCGATCCCACAGCGTGCCGTAGGGCAGCACCGCGAGAACCGCGATGAGTGCGAACTGCAGGGCAACGAGACCCCACGCGAGAGCGGGGTGAAGCCGCGGTGAGGTCATGGCGAGCACGATACTCCCGCCCCGCGGCACCCGGTCGTTAGCGCCGCGCCTTTCGGGCCGCGATGAGGTCTTTCTCGTCGATGGGCGCGAGGCCGCGAGCACGCTGGTCGGCGTAGTACTCGCGCGCTTCGTCTTGGCGCTCACGCTCAGCGCCCGTCGCGATGTCGGCCCGAATGTGCTCGGGAGCAAACTCGAACGCGTCGGTCAGGGCGAGCGCGTGGGGGCGCAAGCGCGGTAGCAGGCGGTCATCGATATAGTCGGTGATGGCCTGCGCACGGTGGTCGCTCAACCGGCCATGAATGACGTACCAGGCGAGGTTCTTCTCGATGAGCCCGAGGCCAAAGAGGTCGCGCAGCCACGTGAGCACCTGACGCGTGCCCTCATGCTCGACGCGGTCGAGCGCGTCAGTGAAGGCCTCCCACTGCAGCAGCTCACCGTGCGCGCGCGCCGTTTCGATGAGCGCGTTCTGGTGACGGTTGAAGAGGGCGGCGGCTTCGGCCTTCGGCAGCTTGGATGCGGAGCGCAACTTGCCCGCAAGCTCGGCCACCATCGTCTCGACCCGGTCAGTCAGCAGCTGCCGCTGTGACGCGGTGTCACGCACGTAGCCCACCGACCGCGCGGTCGACCCGAAGTCGACGACGGATTGCGCCCAGCGCCGCAAGCCCGAGCGGTTGACGACCGCCTCACCGACCTGGTCAGCGACGTAGTGCGCCATGACGCCCGCATCGGCCTTCGCGAACAGTCGCGAGTAGTCGGTCAGCAGGCGCTTCGCTACGAGCTGCAACAGCACGTTGTTGTCGCCCTCGAACGTGGCGTAGATGTCCATGTCGGCGCGCAGCTGCGTGAGACGGTTGGCAGCGAGGTATCCCTGCCCACCACAGGCTTCGCGAGCTTCTTGGATGATGTCGAGCGCTCCCCACGTGCTGAGCGACTTGAGAGCCGCAGCGAGGGTTTCGAGGTCTTCGCGGTCGGCATCCGTCGCCGTGCGCCCCGAGAAGACGGCGTCGAACTTCTCGAGAAACACCTCGTGGGCAAACGACATGGCATAGGTCTGGGAGAGGCGCGGCAGCAGTCGACGCTGGTGGCGCTGGTAGTCGAGCAAGACCACCTCGTCGTTCTCGCCACCCGAGAACTGCCGACGCTCGCTGCCGTAGCGCACGGCGATGGTCATGGCGAGTTTGCTCGCGACCGTTGCGGCACCGTCGAGCGAGACGCGACCCTGCACGAGCGTGCCGAGCATCGTGAAGAAGCGACGACCGGGGCTCTCGATGGGCGAGGTGTAGACACCGTTCTCGTCGACATCGCCGTAGCGGTTGAGCAGGTTGGTGCGCGGCACGCGCACCTCGGTGAAGTGCAAGCGGCCATTGTCGATGCCGTTGAGGCCACCCTTGAGTCCGTCGTCTTCTCCGCCGATCCCCGGCAAGAAGGCGCCCTTCTCATCGCGCAGCGGAACATAGAAGGCGTGCACACCGTGGTTGACCCCGCGGGTGATGAGCTGCGCGAAGACGACGGCCGCGCGCCCGTGCAGGGCGGCATTGCCGAGGTAGTCCTTCCACGCGGCACGGAACGGCGTGTGGATGACCCACTCATCGGTCGCGGCGTCAAACGTCGCCGTCGTGCCGACCGCCGAGACGTCACTGCCATGCCCGGTCTCGGTCATGGCAAAGGCGCCCGGGGTCGCGAGCGTCAGCGCATCGGGAAGCCAGGCCTGGTGGTGCGGGGCGGTACCCAAGTGCAGAATCGCCGAGGCGTAGAGGCCCCACTGAACGCCCGATTTGATCTGCATGCTCGGGTCACCGAGCAGCAGCTCTTCAAAACTTGCGATGAATCCGCCGTGGTCGTCGTGGCCGCCAAACTCGGCCGGGAAGGCACGGTGAACCTCGCCGCGCTCAACGAGCAACTTGAGCTGGCCGAGCACGCGAGCGCGGTGTTCGTCCATGCCCAGGCTGGGGTCGCGGTGAAACTCTGGGGTGCTCATGAGGGCACGCGAAGAACGACGAACCTCGGCCCAGCGACCCATGAGCTGCTGGCCGAGGGCAGCGACGTCGACGGCGGGTGCCGGTGGGGCATCCGTCTCAGCGTCCGTCGTGGCGGCAGGGGCAGTCGTGCGCGGCGCAGGAGTCTCGATCGTGCTCATAACCGTCACGGTAGGAGGCCGCGACGTCGAGCGGGGATTCGTGGTGCTCGGGCGACGAAAGGTTCGCCGCGGAATGCGGCCCCTTTGTGGATGCCCTCACAAACCTGGGCGTTCTCATAGTGCGCAGGCGCAGGAATCGGGCCGTGAGGGCGTTCGCTGCGAGCGAATACCCCCAGGGGTATACGTGGCGTGTGGCAGTATTGACCCATGGCAACCGTGACCCTGACCGCTGCTGACTTCGAGCAGACCGTGACGAGCGATGGCATCACGCTCGTCGACTTTTGGGCCGAGTGGTGCGGCCCGTGCCGCCAGTTCGGGCCCATCTTCGAGAAGGCCAGCGAGCAGCACCCCGACGTGACCTTCGGCAAGGTAGACACCGAAACCGAGCAGGCGCTGGCGTCGGCGGCGAACATCCGCTCGATTCCGACGCTCATGGCCTTTCGCGACGGCATTCTCGTCTTTGCGCAGCCCGGCGCGCTGCCCGCACCCGCGCTCGAGCAGGTGATCACGGCTGTCAAGGGCCTCGACATGGACGAGGTGCGCAAGCAGGTCGCTGCACAGGCCGCAGAAGAAGCGCCCGCGTCGTAACAGCGCCTCACCCAATGAGGCGTAGCGTGTGCGAGTGACTTCACCGCGCACCCGCTGGATCGGGCTCTTTGTTATCAGCCTGGCCGTTTCGCTCATCATCGTCGATTCGACCATCGTCAACGTCGCTGTTCCGTCGATCGTTGACGATCTCGGCATCACCTCGACCGAAGTGCAGTGGGTGCAAGAGAGCTACACGCTTGTCTTCGCCGCCCTGCTGCTCGTCTTCGGCACGCTCGGCGACCGCTTCGGCCGGCGACGGATGCTCGTCATCGGTGTGATCATCTTCATGCTCGCCTCCGTCTGGGCGGCGTTCGCCGACACCGGCTCAGCGCTGATTCTTGCGCGCGTGGTGCAGGGCGTGGGTGGCGCGATGATTCTGCCCTCGACGCTCTCGACCCTCAACGCAACGTTCCAGGGCCGCGAGCGCGGCATCGCCTTCGCCGTGTGGGGGTCGACGATCGGCGGTATGGCGGCGGTCGGGCCGCTGCTCGGCGGGTGGCTCACGACCGCATACTCGTGGCGGTGGGCCTTCGGCATCAACGTGCCGCTCGGCATCATCATCCTCATCGGTCTCATGCTCTTTGTCGTTGCGACGAAGGCGGAGGTGGCGCAATCGATCGACTGGACCGGCGCGCTGCTCTCGGTCATCACGAGCGCCTTCCTCGTCTTTGGCCTCATCGAGGGCCGCACCTACGGCTGGTGGCTCGCGGCCGAGGGCCTGACGCTCGGCGACTGGGAGTGGCCGCTCGGCCTGAGCCCCATCCCGATTTCGTTCGCGATCTCGATCGTGGCCGGCGTTCTCTTCGTGTGGTGGGGCTTGCGGCGCGAGCGAGCGGGCAAGTCGACCATGCTCGCGTTCTCGCTGCTGCGCATCGGCTCGTTCCGCAACGGCAACGTCGCGGCACTCATCGTGTCGATGGGCGAGTTCGGCATCATCTTGTCGCTGCCGCTGTGGCTGCAGAACGTGCTCGG
>JBDKJR010000281.1:0-3489 GCA_039796515.1 Actinomycetota bacterium | reverse complement strand
CTGAACAAGGCCACCTGGAAGTCGACGATCTGGCCAGCCGCGATGGGCTCGCCCTCGCCGGCGTCGATGACCGCCTGCTGCGTGGTGTCACTCGTGAGCGGCGTGGGGAAGGTGACTTCAGGGAGCGTGCCGAACCCGCCACTTGCCTCCACATAGCCGGCGGATTCGCCGGTGGGCGTCACCGGGGTGCACGCGGCAGAGCCGAACGTGCCCGTGCATGCCGCAAGCGAGCCCACGAGGGCAGTCGTCACGATGAGGGCGGAGGCAGTGCGCTCGAAGCGCGGGGTGGTCGCAGTCACCCCGTCACTCTATCGGGCGCCGCGATGACTTGTCGGCGAGAGCCTGGGCCTCTCGAGCGGCCTTGCGCAGTCGCTTATCGCTCGACTGGCGGTCGCCCACAGCCCCCGGGGTCCACAGCTCGACGTCGATGTCGCCGTACTCCGTCTTCGAGCCGCGCTTGGCCTTGACGAATCGGCCCGCCCCCTCGGCGAGACGACGCGCGGTGAGCAGAAAGCCCGTGTGGGCAACCATGCGGTGGTCGGGGCGCACCGACAATCCGTCGACGTTCCAGCCGCGCACCATCGTCTCGGTCGACACCGGTTCGGTAAACGTCTCGGTGTGACGGATGGCCTCCGCGACCCGCGAGAGCTGCGTCGCGGTCGCGACATACACGAGCAGCACTCCCCCGGGCGTGAGCGCCTCGGCCACGGCGTCGAGGCACTCCCAGGGCGCAAGCATGTCGAGCACGGCGCGATCGGCCGTGCCCGCGGGCACGACCTCGGGCAGCGCATCCTGCAAATCACCGAGAGTGATGGTCCAGTTGTCGGGGCGTGCACCGACGTAGGCGCTCACGTTGCCCTCGGCGATTTGCGCGAATTCTTCGCGGCGCTCGAACGAAAACAAGTGGCCGCGCTCGCCGATGGCACGCAAGAGCCACATGCTCAGTGCGCCCGAGCCGACCCCCGCCTCGATGATGCGCGAGCCGGGAAAGATGTCGGCCTGCGCCAGAATCTGAGCGGCGTCTTTCGGGTAAATAATCGCCGCGCCACGCGGCATCGACATGACGAAGTCGGTCAGCAGGGGCCGCAAGGCGAGGTACGCGACGCCCTGCGAGTTCTCGACGACACTGCCGTCGGGCAACCCAATGAGCACCTCGTGATGCAGCACTCCGCGGTGACTGTGAAAGGCATTGCCGGCCTCGAGGGTGATGGTGTTGAGACGGCCCTTGGGGTCGGTCAGTTGCACTTGATCGCCTTCGACAAAAGGGCCGCTCTGGCGTCGAGTCGTCATGGCTTAGGCCCCTGTCGCACGGTGGTGGTGGCGCTCGAGCGCCGCGGAAAGATCGCGCACAGTGCGGCCCGCGAGGGTCGGCCAGAGCTCGTGCGTCGGGCCCTCGTGCAGGTCAATGTGCAGCGGTACGCCGATCGCGGCGGCTCCCGAAGACACCGCCGAGACAAGGCCGAACTCGCTGTCTTCGATCGCGACACAGTCGTGAATCGAAACCCCGAGCCGCTCCGCCGCGAGCAGATAAGGCTCAGGGTGTGGCTTCGGATGCTCGACGTCGTCGCCTGCGATGACGACCCCGAATACGTCGTCACCGATCGCCGCGGCAACCTGCAGAGCCATGCGGCGAATCGACATCGTGACGAGGGCGATGGGGATGCCCGCCGCACGCACCTCGTCGATGAGCTCGCGCGCCCCCGGCCGCCACGGAACGCCCATCTCAATTTGCACCATCACGCGATCAGTGAGCGTGTTGATGATCTCGTCGACCTCCAGGGCGACCCCCGCCTGCTGCAAGATCCGCGCTGAGTTCACGAGGCCCGAGCCGACGAGCTGCATGCCCTGGGCCTCGCTCCAGGTGCCGCCGTGCTCGGTGACGAGCTCGGTTTCGGCGCGCATCCAATAGGGCTCGGTGTCGACGATGGTGCCGTCCATGTCCCACAGAACGGCGGCTGGAGTCGGAGCGGTCACGACGCACGAGTCTAGTTGCGTTCTATCCTGGGGCGACCCCTCGGCGCTCGCCGTGGGCGCTTCAGGAGGGTGCATCGGTGTCGCAGAGTGATCTGTTCCGCAGTGGGCGACTGCTCGTCGTCGCCTTCGAAGGCTGGAACGACGCCGGCGAAGCCGCGAGTGGTGCTGTTCGCGCGCTCAAAGAGGTTCTCGATGTCGTGCCGATCGCCGACATCGACCCCGAGGACTACTACGACTTTCAGCTCAATCGCCCGCACGTCGAATTCGACGACGATGGCAAGCGTCGCCTTCGGTGGCCGAGCGTCACGCTCTATGGACCAGCGGGCGATGACGGCATGCCCCGCACCCGGTCAGCCAGCGACAACCCGATCGGCGCTGCCATGCACGTGAGCGGCACGAACCACGACAACATCTATCTGTTGCTCGGCACCGAACCGTCGCGCGGCTGGAAGACCTTCGCCAACGAAACGATCGACCAAGCCCTGACGGCGGACATCACGGGCATCATCTTGCTCGGAGCCCTGCTGGCCGACGTGCCGCACACGCGCCCCATCGCGATCCACAGCTCGAGTGAGAACCCCGACGTGCGTGACGAGCTCGGCGTCGAGCGCAGCAGCTACGAGGGGCCCGTCGGCATTCTCAGCGTGATTGCGACGATGGCGGAAGAAGCGGGGATTCCGACGGTGTCGCTGTGGGCATCCGTGCCCCACTACGTGCACAACGCGCCCTCCCCCAAGGCGACGCTCGCCCTGCTCGACAAGCTCGAAGAGCTCGTTGACGTCGTGATTCCGCGCGGCGAACTGCTCGACGAGGCTCGTGAGTGGGAAGAGGGCATCGACGCCCTCGCGAACGACGACGATGAAATGCGGTCGTACATCGACCAGCTCGAGCGCGCCCGCGACGCGGTCGAGGCGCCGGAGGCGAGCGGCGAGGCGATCGCGCAAGAGTTCGAGCGTTACCTGCGCAAGCGCGATGACGAGCCGCCCGTCGACGGCCCGGGCGCCGGCTAGAGCGGGTCGAGCACGCCCGTCGAGAGCAGCACGAGCAGCGTGCCGCCGAGCAGCAGTCGATAGATCACGAAGGGCAAGAACGAGCGCTTCGAGATGTAGGCCATGAGACCCGCGATGACCGCGAAGCCGACGCCGAAGGCGACGACCGTCGCGGCCGCGATCTCGAGACCCGTGAAGGGGCTCGACCCGGGTTCGCGAATCGCCGTGACGAGCTCGTAGAGCCCGCTGCCAAAGACCGCGGGCACCGCCAGCAAGAATGCGAATCGCGCCGCAGCTGGCCGGGTGTAGCCGAGCGCGAGACCCATGGTCGTCGTGGCGCCCGACCGCGACACCCCCGGCACGAGGGCGAGCATCTGCGCCGCGCCATAGAGCAGGCCGTGCGGGTAGGTGAGGTCGGTCAGCTCGCGCGTGCGCTTTCCGAGCCAGTCGGCCAGGCCCAAGATGATGCCGAAAACGATGAGCACGATCGCCACGAGCCACAGCGAGCGGAAGGTCGAGCGAATGT
>JBDKJR010000280.1:0-6035 GCA_039796515.1 Actinomycetota bacterium | reverse complement strand
GCGAGCTCGCGAATCACGCCGAGAATCGTGCGATCGGCGCGCGACGTGAGCGTCTCCGAGGTGCCGTCGGGGCCGCCAGCGCGACCGTCAAGAGTGGCGACGAGGTTGAGCCGCACGTACTCGGGGGAGAGGGGCGTGTACCAGTCGAGGAGGGTGTCGCGGGCATCCGGCGCGTCAAGGTCGATGCTTCCGCCCTCGTCCGGTATGACGCGGCGGAGCATCAGGCGGCCAGCTTCGCGGTGACCTGACGCTTCACGCGCCACAGCATTCCCGACATGCCGTTGAGGCGCAGGGGACTCACTGCGCCGGTGAGACCGAGCATGAGCGCAAAGTCGTCGGGTACCGCGAGAACCTCAGCGGCATCGAGCCCGCTCAGCCCCTGGGCAATGATCGACGCGAACCCGCGGGTCGTGGGCGCTTCAGCGGGAGCGGTCACGTGCACGTCAACGCGGCTCGACGGTGAGACGTCAACGACCAGGTACACGGGCGATTGACACTCTTCGACTCGTTCGAGCAGCTCAGGGTGGTCGCGATAGTGCTGCGGCAAGGTCGGAAGGTCGTTGGAGAATTCCATGAGGAGTTGCAGCCGGTCGCCCGCGGTGAATGACAGAAAGTCGTCGCGAATCTCGGCGAGAGCGGGCGGAAGGTCGGTCACGTCGTCAACGCTAGCGCCACGGCGTTTGCGCATGGTTGCGCCGGTAAACTCATGACCACCGCCCATTGACCAGTACCTGCACTCCGGCTGGGCGCCCACCCTTCTTGACCGAGTGCGATGAGCCCGAGGGCGAACGATGACGGTGCAACCTGGCACGACCGTGGCGCGATTGATCGACCGCCAGCCCGGCATGACCGCGGCCGAGCTTGTTGGCCATCTCGTGCCCCCTCCGCAGTTTGCGTCGGCGAGTCTCGAGAACTACGTGCCCGACCCGCGGTTTCCGTCGCAGGCCGAGGCCGTCGAGGCCATGCGGACGTTCGCGGGTGAGTCTGATACCCCGAGTCGTGGGCTCTTCTCTCGCCGGTCGTCGGCGCCCGTCGCGAAACCCGGCATCTACCTTGATGGCGGTTTTGGCGTCGGCAAGACCCACTTGCTCGCCGCTTTGTGGCACCGCACGCGCGGCCGCACCTACTTCGGCACCTTCATTGAGTACACGGCCATCGTTGGGGCCCTCGGGTATCGCGAGGCCGTGGCGCACTTTCGGGGCGCCACTCTCATCGCAATTGATGAGTTTGAGCTGGACGACCCGGGCGACACGATGGTGATGTCGCGGTTGCTGGGTGAACTCGTCGCGAGCGGCACGCGCATCGCCGCGACCTCGAATACCCCGCCGCACGCTCTGGGCGAGGGCCGGTTTGCAGCGCAGGACTTCTTGCGCGAGATCAACGCTCTCGCTGACCGCTTCACGACGGTGCGCATCGACGGCGAGGACTACCGCAAGCGCGACATCGAAGGGCACGCGGTCTCGTTGAGCGCCGACGAGTTCGCCGCACGCATTGCCGCCGAATCCGGCACCGTGACGGTCGATCGGTTCCGTGACGTTCTTGCCCACTTGGCAACCGTGCACCCCAGCCGCTATGTCGGCCTCATTCGAGGAATCGATGCGGTCGGGTTGACCGACGTCGAGGTGCTGAGCAATCAGACGGATGCCCTCCGCCTTGTCGCCCTCGTCGACCGGCTCTATGACGCTCAAGTGCGCATCCACGCCACGGGCGTGCCGCTCGATCAGGTGTTCCCTGATGACATGGTGAGCGGTGGATACCGCAAGAAGTATTTGCGTGCGACCTCACGCATGATCGCCCTCACCAGCGCGTAGAGTTGATCGCGGAGCGCCGGGAAGTCTGGTCGGCCCGCCGAGGAGACTCGACGGATCGCTGTTGAGCCTGGGGTCGTTGAGCCGCAGGCCGCCACCCCGAAAGGCCTCATGACCGAATCGCCCCAGAGCACGCCCGCCGCCCCGCTCACGAGCGCCCAACGCCGTTATCGCGAATCGCTCTGGATCGAGCGCATCCTTCGCCGCGAGACCGTCGGCGGAATTTTGCTGCTCTCCGCAACGGTGCTCGCGCTCATCATTGCGAACTCGGGGTGGGGTGAGACCTATTTCGGGCTGCGTGACACCTATCTGACGATTGGGTTCGGTGACTTCTCGTGGAAGATCTCGGTCGGCCATATAGCCGCCGACGGACTACTTGCGATCTTCTTCTTTCTCGCCGGGCTCGAGCTCAAGCGTGAATTCATCGCGGGCGAGTTGCGCGACCCGCGCAAGGCTCTCGTGCCCGTGGTGGCAGCGGTCGGCGGTGTCACGGTGCCCGCGGTCATCTACGTTCTCGTCACGCTCGACGCGGGGGCGGCCGCGCAGCGCGGGTGGGCGATTCCCGTCGCGACCGATATCGCCTTTGCTCTGGCGGTGCTCGCCGTCGTCGGCACCTCACTGCCGTTGGCCTTGCGAACGTTCTTGCTCACGCTCGCCGTGGTCGACGACCTCATCGCGATCACGATCATCGCGTTCTTCTACACGACCGACCTCGAGCCCGCGTTTCTCATCGCCTCGTTCGTCGGGCTCGCGATCTATGGCCTCATCGCTCAGCGATTCCAAGAGTTCTTCCGTGCGCGCGCGACGGCCGCGTGGTTCGTCCTCATGCCCATCGGTTTCCTCGTCTGGTTCTTCATGTATGAGTCGGGCGTGCACGCGACGGTGGCGGGCGTGCTGCTGGCCTTCACGATTCCCGTTCGCGCGAAGGGGGGCGACGACGACGGTCTGGGTCCGCGCATGGGCCTTGCCGAACTCTTCGAGCACCGTTTTCGCCCGCTGAGTGCGGGTGTCGCTGTGCCCGTCTTTGCGTTCTTCTCGGCGGGAGTCGCGGTCGGCGGCTGGGACGGCCTCGTGGATGCTGTCTCGAGCCCCGTCGCTCTCGGCATCATGCTCGGCCTCGTCGTGGGCAAGACGTTCGGTATCACGGCGGCAACCTGGCTCGTGACGCGACTGCCGGGAGTCTCGCTGCCGCGCGGCGTGCGGTGGATCGATCTGATCGGTCTCGCTCTGCTCGCCGGCATGGGATTCACCGTGTCGTTGCTTATCAGCGAACTGAGCTTTGGGCTCGGCAGCGCTCTTGATGATGTCGGCAAGGTCGGAATCCTGCTCGGCTCGCTCATTGCCGCAGTGCTCGCCGTTGCCCTGCTCGCCTCGCGCAACCGGCACTACAAGCGGCAACTCGCCGAAGAGAAGGTCGACGCCGACGGCGACGGTATTCCCGATGTGTACGGGGACGACAGGGCGACCTCGTAGCGGATTCGAGCATCCACGAAACGCGATGTTTACCTGCGGGCCGCGCGTGTAACACCCGAGAAACATGGCGACACACCTGCCGAAACCTCGTCAGCCAACACTGGGCGTGTGCCCGGACTCGCCGGGGGAGTCATGTCCCGAACCTGAGTCCTCGAGTCGGGCAGTCCCTTTGCCACCACAAGAGAGGTTTGACATGGATCAGGGCAATACTGCCTTCCTCCTCATCTGCGCAGCGCTCGTGCTGCTGATGACTCCCGGACTTGCGTTCTTCTACGGAGGACTCGTCAAGGCCAAGAGCGTCATCAGCATGATGATGCTGAGCTTTGGAGCTATCGGTCTCATCGGCGTTCTGTGGGTTGTGTACGGCTACGCCATCGCCTTCCCGGCGGTTAGCGGCACGGCATCTTCGCCGTGGCTCTTCGACGCCAGCAACCTGTTCCTCGACGCAGCGGTGGCTGACGCGGCTGCTCCGGCTGGCGCGTACCCCACGCTCGCCTTCGTCGCGTTCCAGGCGACCTTCGCGATCATCACCGTGGCGCTCATTTCGGGTGCTATCGCTGACCGCGCGAAGTTCGGTTCGTGGATGATCTTCGCGGGTCTCTGGGCGACCCTCGTGTACTTCCCGGTCGCGAGCTGGGTGTTCAACTTCGGTCTCAACATCGAGGGCACCGAGTCCTACGACCCTGAGGCCGGCGTCTTCTCCTACGGTGGCTGGATCACCAACGGTCTCGAAGATTGGCTCGGCGTTGGCGCGATCGACTTCGCCGGTGGCACCGCGGTTCACATCAACGCCGGTGCTGCTGCACTCGCTCTCGCTCTCGTTCTGGGTAAGCGCGTTGGCTTCGCCAAGGGCGCGCACGTTCCTCACAACCCGCCGTTCGTTCTGCTCGGTGCTGGTCTGCTGTGGTTCGGCTGGTTCGGCTTCAACGCCGGCTCGGAGCTCGCCGCTGACGGCCTCGCCGCCGTGGCCTTCGTCAACACGATCGCTGCACCTGCGGCGGCCCTGTTGGCCTGGCTCATCGTCGAGAAGATCAAGGACGGCAAGCCGACCTCGATCGGTGCTGCCTCGGGTGCCGTTGCTGGTCTCGTTGCCATCACGCCCGCGTGTGCCAACCTCACGCCCGGCTGGGCCATCGTTCTCGGCCTCCTCGCGGGTGCGCTCTGCGCCCTTGCTGTTGACCTGAAGTTCAAGCTCGGCTTCGACGACTCGCTTGACGTGGTGGGCATCCACCTCGTCGGTGGTCTCATCGGAACCCTGTTCCTGGGCTTCTTCGCCAACGGCACCGGCCTCATCTACAGCGGCTCGTTCACGCAGCTGCTCGTGCAGGCCATCGCGGCTCTCGCGGTCATGGTCTACTCGTTCGTCGTCGCCTACATCATCGGCTTCGCGATCGAGAAGACCATCGGCTTCCGTGTCACGGAAGAAGACGAGATCGCGGGCATCGACCCGATCGTGCACGGCGAGGCCGGGTACGTTCTCGACGCCAAGTAAGCACTCTGCTTCACCTCCCGCTCGCGGGAACCGGGGCGCTACTTCCGACAGGAGGTAGCGCCCTTCGGCGTTTCATCAGCCGCTAGAAGGGCCGGAGAGCCCGAGAGCCACCTCGGGCGCGCACAACGCCACACAACAAAGAAGAAGAGATGGTGGGCGATACCAGACTCGAACTGATGACCTCTTCCGTGTGAAGGAAGCGCGCTACCAACTGCGCCAATCGCCCGTGCGCCCCTATCTTGCCACAAACAGCGGGGCCCTTCGGCACACCACCGCACGCGGTGACGCACCCAGGCGAGTCGGTTTGGCCCAGACCGAAAAGGTGGGCTAGAGTCTCATTGCACCCCGGCAACGGGGAGCGAAATGCGGATGTGGCGCAGTGGTAGCGCATCACCTTGCCAAGGTGAGGGTCGCGAGTTCGAATCTCGTCATCCGCTCGAGTAATGGCCCTCTGTGAGGTGGGCTTTTACCCACGGTGGCGTGGCCGAGAGGCGAGGCAGCGGCCTGCAAAGCCGTGCACACGGGTTCGAATCCCGTCGCCACCTCACACGAAACCGAAACACCCAGCAACACCCCATGCGAATGGGCGATTGGCGCAGCGGTAGCGCGCTTCCCTGACACGGAAGAGGTCACTGGTTCGATCCCAGTATCGCCCACCATCGATTACCTCGAACCAGCGACCTCGTGGTCGCGATGCGCCCACGCTGGTTCGATCCCAGTATCGCCCACCATCGATTCCCACCCGCTTCACCCCGTTTTGGGGCCTGGGTCGTGAGTTTCTGGCGTTTAGGCTGAAACCATGACTCGGGGGGAGGGCCATCCGTGCGCGGCGTGACCGATAGCGAGGCATTCGCGCAGCTCTTGCTCGATGCCGCTCTCGTGACGCCCGAAACCCTCGCCTATGCTCGGCAGGTCAAGCAGCGCACGGGCGCGCACATCGATCAGGTTCTCATCAGCCAAGGGCTGCTCGACTCCGAGACCCTGCTGTTGGCCGAAGCTCACTCGTGGGGGATTCATCCCATCGACCTTGCCACCGTGTCGTTTGACGACGACCTGGTTCGGCGCGTCGACGGCCAGCGGTATGTCACCGAGAACTGGTTGCCAATTCGACGCAATGCGGCCGGCACAGTGTTCGTTGCCACCGCCCGAGGCGTTGCGCCGCAGCGCGTTGAGCGCATCCGTTCGCTGCTGGGCGAAGCCGACGTGCAATTCGTGGCCACGACCTCATGGGATATCAAGAACGCCTGTCTGCGGCTCTTTCG
>JBDKJR010000279.1:0-2780 GCA_039796515.1 Actinomycetota bacterium | reverse complement strand
CGCGTGCTGGGCTTTCCGCCCACCTATTCGATGCACTCGATCATCGCGGCGGGAACGGGAACCGAGTGGGTGGCGGCCGAGCGCGACGCCGACTTCATGCTCAGCCCCGAGACGGCAGTGGCCGCGGTGCGAGCGGTCGACCCCGATGTCGTGTTTCTGTGCGCGCCGAATAACCCCACCGGCACGCCACTGGGTCTCGACACGATCGCCGCGGTCTACGAGGCCAGTCGCGGCATCGTCATGGTTGACGAGGCGTACGCCGAGTTCATGCCCGATGGTCAACCCGGCGCCTTGAGCCTGCTCGCGGGGCGCGAACGCTTGGTCGTCTCGCGAACCATGAGCAAAGCGTTCGCCTTCGCGGGAGCGCGCTTGGGCTACCTGGCGGCCGACCCCGTCGTGATTGATGCCCTGCGCTTGGTACGACTGCCCTATCACTTGTCGGCACTGACGCAAGCGGCAGCGGTTGCCGCCCTCGAGCACGCGCCGACGATGCTGCGCACCGTCGGGGTCATCCGCGAACAGCGCGATCGTCTTCTCGTCGAGTTGGCGAACCTCGGCTATCACCCGCACGAGAGTTGGGCGAACTTTGTCTTGTTTGGGGGAGTGTCGAACCCCCAGGCCACTTTCGAGCAACTGCTCGAGCACGACATCCTCATTCGCGATGTCGGGCTGGCGAACCACTTGCGTGTGACGGCGGGCACCCCCGCCGAGACCACAGAGTTTCTCGACGTGCTCGCTAGACTGACGCGGTGAGTAGCCCCCGCATTGCCGAGATTCGGCGTGAGACCAGCGAGTCGTCGATTGAGTTGCGACTCAACCTCGACGGTTCGGGCAATTCGACCATCTCGACGTCGGTGCCGTTCTTCGATCACATGCTCACGGCGTTCGCCAAGCACGCGCTTGTCGACCTTGAGGTCACGGCCCACGGTGACACGCACATCGACGTGCACCACACGGTGGAAGACACCGGAATCGCTCTGGGCACGGCCATTGCGCAGGCCCTCGGCGATAAGTCGGGAATCGCGCGATTTGGCGACGCTCTCGTGCCGCTTGACGACGCGCTCGCTCAAGCCGTCGTCGATGTGAGTGGTCGACCCTTCTTGGTGCACTCGGGTGAACCCGCCGGCTTCGAATTTCACCTCATTGGTGGGCACTTCACGGGCTCGATGGTGCGGCACGTCTTTGAGGCGATCACCATGCACGCGGCTCTCACGGTGCACCTCACGGTGCTCGCTGGCCGCGACCCGCACCACATCGCTGAGGCCGAGTTCAAGGCTTTCGCGCGCGCGTTTCGACAGGCTGTGCAGCTCGACCCGCGGGTGCAGGGCATCCCGTCGACGAAGGGTGCTCTCTGATCGTGGCTGCTCCTCTCGTGGTCGTGCTCGACTACGGTTCGGGCAACGTGCACTCCGCGGCAAAAGCGGTTGAGGCCGCGGGAGCGCGCGTTGAGCTCACGGCCGATCGCGACCGCGTCATCGCGGCTGATGGCTTGTTGGTCCCGGGCGTCGGTGCGTTTAGTGCGGTCATGGATGCCCTCCGCGCCGTGCGCGGCGACGAACTCATCGATCGGCGCCTCGCCGGCGGCCGGCCGGTGCTCGGAATCTGCGTCGGTCAGCAAGTCATGTTCGAGCGTGGAGACGAGCGCGGCGTTGTCACCGAGGGGCTCGGCCAGTGGCCCGGCACGGTGTCGGCACTGCACGCCCCCACGGTTCCACACACGGGGTGGAACACCGTCGACGCCCCTCGAGAGTCGCGGCTCTTCGATGGCCTTCACGATGAGCGGTTCTACTTCGTGCACTCGTACGCAGCACACCAGTGGAGCCTCGACCCGCACCCGGCCATCCCGAAGCCACACGTGACATGGGCGGAACACGGCGAACGCTTCATTGCCGCGGTCGAGAACGGTCCGCTCTCGGCGACGCAGTTTCACCCCGAGAAGTCGGGTGAGGCGGGACTGCGGTTGTTGAGCAACTGGTTGCGCACGCTCTGACCTACGGCCGCCCGCGCTCGATCACCGAGTGATCCGGAGTACGATGGCGTGTTTGCGCCTTCCGGTCTGCGTGAACGGAACCACCCGACGAGAAAGCTAGTGATGAGCGAGTTCGCGACCATTCCCGCCTTGACCCTTTTGCCCGCGGTCGATGTCGCCGACGGCAAAGCTGTGCGCCTCACCCAGGGCGAAGCGGGCTCGGAGACGAGCTACGGCGACCCGATCGACGCGGCGCACGAGTGGGCCGAGCAGGGTGCCGAGTGGATTCACCTTGTCGACCTTGACGCGGCGTTCGGACGGGGCAATAACCGCGCGATCATCGAGCGTGTTGTTGCGACCACCCCTCGGCACGTCAACATCGAGCTGTCGGGCGGCATTCGCGACGATGCCTCGCTCGACGCCGCTCTCGCGACGGGTGCCAAGCGCATCAATCTCGGCACCGCGGCCCTCGAGAACCCCGAGTGGGCGGCGCACGTCATTGCGCAATTCGGGGACGCGATCGCGGTGGGGCTCGACGTGCGCGGCACGACTCTCGCCGCGCGCGGCTGGACTCAAGAGGGCGGCGACCTCTGGACGGTGCTCGAACGACTCGAGGCGGCGGGTTGCGCGCGCTACGTCGTGACCGACGTCACGAAAGACGGCACCCTCAAGGGCCCCAACCTCGACCTGCTGCGCGAGGTCATGCAGCGCACCGACCGCCCCGTCGTCGCCTCGGGTGGCGTCTCGAGCCTCGAGGACATCGCCGCGCTGCGCGACCTCGTGCCCCTGGGCCTTGAAGGTGCGATCGTCG
>JBDKJR010000278.1:0-6921 GCA_039796515.1 Actinomycetota bacterium | reverse complement strand
GGCGACTGGTCGAGCACCTGGAGGCCCTCAGGAACTACGGTCTGCAGCTCGGCGAACACCTCGTCGGCCTGCGTGGCCGTGGTGTCGGGGTTCCAGAACTGGAGCAGGTTGCCCGTGTATTCGGGGAAGAGGTCAATTTCACCGGCTTCGAGGGCCGGAATGTAGGCGTCACGCTGGCCGATTTGGTAGTTGCGCTCGACGGTAAAGCCGCCCTCTTCGAGGGCCTGTGCGTAGAGCTCGGCGATGATTTCGTTCGAGTAGTACGCCTGCGAACCGATGATGATCGATTCGCTCGGCGCGTCCGATTCGGTGTCCGGGGCCAGCGGGTCGCCCGATGCGCACCCTGCCAGGGCCAATGATGCCCCGACCACGGCTGCCGTCATGGCGAGCCGGCCCTTGTTCCTTGCTGTGAACATGTGTTCGTCTCTTTTCTTCAGGTGGTGGCGGAAGCTTCCGCCGTCGCACGTCGCCCGGTTGGCGTCGTGCGAACGTCTGTGGCGCGGCCGGCACGCACTCCGCGTGGAACCGCGTAGCGCTCGAGCGCGGCAAACAGCGCATCCAGCAATAGAGCGAGCGCGATGATGAGGAGCGCACTGCCCAGCATTTGGTCGAATCGGCGCAAAGCGATGCCCTGCACAATGTCATAGCCCAGACCGCCCAGACCGATGTAGGAGATCAGCACCGCGGTCGCCACGACTTGCAACACCCCGCTACGCAGCCCGCCGAAGAGCAGCGGGAGACCGAGCGGAACCTCGACCTTCCAGAGAATCTGCCACTCGGTCATGCCCATCGACCGCGCCGAGTCGATGATGCGCCGGTCGATCACTTCGAAGCCCGCGTATGCGCCCGCGAGCACGGGCGGCACAGCGAGCAGCATGAGCACGATCACCGCTGCGGGCTCGCGCTGGGTCACCCCGGCGACCATGACAAACAAGAAGAGGAGACCGAACGAGGGCAAGGCGCGCGCGGCACCCGTGAGCCCCACGACGAGCTCTTTGCCACGGCCCGTGTGGCCGATGTACCAGCCGAGCGGCACGGCGATGAGCACGGCCACGATCATGGCGATGGCCGTGTAACCCAGGTGTTCAGAGATGCGCTGGGGAATCGAGCCGTTGCCCTGCCAATTGACGGGGTCGGCGATCCAGGCGAACGCGTCGACGAAGAGGTTCACGACCCCATCCCCTGCTGCACCCCGCGCCCGACAGCGAGCACGGGCGAATCGATCTGCTGGTGGCTCGCGGTTGCGACGCGCTGCTCACGGCGATCGGTACGCGCCCAGGGCATCAACACGCGCCCGATCAGCACGAGCACGCGGTCAAAGAGCAAGGCAACAAGCACGGTCATGACGACGCCCGTCAGAACGGAGGCCAGGATGCCCCGCTGATAGCCGTTCGTGAACAAGTAGCCGAGGCTCTGCACGCCGACGACGATTCCGACCGTGAGCAGGCTGACCGTGCTGACCGCAACGACGCGTAGCCCCGCGAGCAACACCGGGCCCGCGAGCGGAAAATCGACCGTCCAAAAGCGACTCCACGATGAGTAGCCCACGGCCGTAGCCGCTTGACGCACGTCGGGGTCGACGCTCGCGAGAGCATCCGCCACCGACCGCGCCGTGATCGCCACCGCGTAGATGGTGAGGGCGATCAAGACGTTCGCCTCGCTCAAGAAGCCGATGCCGAGCAACGGTGGCAAGATCACGAACAGCGCGAGCGAGGGAATCGTATAGAGCAAGCCCACGAGCGTGAGAATGAGCCCTCGCGTCAGACGGTAGCGGTAGGCGAGCCAGCCAAGCGGAATCGCGATGACAAACCCCAGCACGATGGGCACGATGCTCAGCCTGATGTGCTCGAGCGTGAGCTCGAGAATCAGACCGAGATTGTTGACGACCCAGGTCACGCTGTCGCTTCTCCGACAAGACGACCGGCCACGTTACCGTCGCCATCAACAAGAACCTGAGAACCATCGACGGTCTGGATGCTCAAGGCACGTTTGCCGCGCTCCGCGCCAATGAAACTCGCCACAAAGTCACTCGCCGGGTTGGCGAGAATCTCGGCGGGCGAGCCTTGCTGCGCAATACGTCCGCCCTTCTCGAGAATGACCACTTGGTCACCGAGCAAGAACGCCTCATCGATGTCGTGCGTCACAAAGACCACCGTCTTGCCGAGTTCGCGTTGCAGTCGAACGAGCTCGTGCTGAAGGTCGGCCCGAACAATGGGGTCGACGGCCCCGAAGGGCTCATCCATGAGCAAGATGTTGGGGTCGACGGCCAAGCCGCGCGCCACGCCGACGCGTTGCTGTTGCCCGCCGGAAAGCTGCGAGGGGTATCGCTCAGCCATGTCGCGGTCGAGACCCACGGTGTCCATCAGCTCGAGAGCCCGGGCGTGCGCCTGCTTCTTCGGCACCCCGTTGAGACGCGGAACCGTCGCGATGTTGTCGATGACGCGACGGTGCGGCAAGAGCCCCGAGTCCTGCATGACATAGCCGATGCGGCGCCGCAGCTGCACGGGCTCGATGCCGCGAACGTTCTCACCATCGATCTCGAGGTCACCGCTTGTGGGGTCGACCATGCGGTTGATCATGCGCAGGAGCGTCGTCTTGCCCGAGCCGCTGGAGCCAACGAGCACCGTGGTCTGTCGAATCGGCATGACGACGCTGAAGTCGTCGACCGCGAGAGCGCCGTCGTCAAACCGCTTCGAGACAGAGCGAAACTCAATCACAGTGCCCTCTCCTCTGCCATTGCCAGAAGCACACGCGTCGCGCGCGCTCTCAGTCAAACAGCATTCAGAGCCGAGGACATTCGGAATTGCTCACATTCTGGGCAGTTCTCCAGATGGAGCGATCCCGGGAGACTACGAGAGGCGACCCGCGAGCACCGCGCGCACAGCGCGGTCAGCTTCTGCGAGCAAGTGCGCGTCGCCCTGCGGGGCGCGAGCGAAAGCCCGCGCGACGAGAGCGTCGATGACCTCGATGGCGGTACCGACGGTCAGGCGCACCTCGGCGCTGTCGGTCACGCCGTAGCCGGCCACGAGTGCGTCGGTCACGGCGTCCGCAACGACGGCGTTGGCCGTGGAGTCCGACTGGGGCGGGAGCAGGTCAAGCACGTCACCGACGCGAAGCGAGCGGTACCCCGGCTCAGAGCGGAAGAGCTCAGCGGTCGCGTGGGCAACGGCAAGCACCGCATCCGTCGCTGACGAGTGCCGACCCGCGGCGAGCTCGTGCGCGATCGTGCCAAGCAGTCGCTCAGAGTTGCGCGCGGCAAGGCTCTGCAACACGGCGATGCGATCGGGAAAGTAGCGATAGACCGTGCCAATGGATGCTCCGGCGCGCTCGGCAACCATGGCCGTCGTGAGGCGCTCGTATCCGATTTCATCGATCACGGCGGCAGCGGAGTCGAGCAGTGTCGCGAGGCGAGCGGTGCTCCGGGCCTGCACGGGCTCGTTGCGAATGAGTGCCGATGCGCTCAGAAGTGCCGTGCTGGATTCAATGACGTTCACGATGTTCCCTTTCGACGCGGCCAGCGTACTCCCCGACATGAGCGAATCACGGTTTGGCGCGATGTTAATTATCACTTCATATTCGGCAAACGAACACGGCGCCAGTGGACAGATCTGTTCACCCCGGCTCCACATTCGAGGGCCCGGAGAGAGTGTGCACCACCCCGGGCCGCTCGCTCGTCTGACACACTGGACGCGTGCCGGCCACGAGTGACAGCCCCGACATCGGGCCCCGAGCCCCGTGGGCGCGACGGGCGGTTGCGCTCGAAGACCGCTTCCACCGCATGCGCGAACGGCAGGGCCGACGTCGCGGGCTCGTTCCCGTCGTGATTCCGTATAGCGGGTATGGCGGCAAAGGATTCGCGCGCGTGCTGTGCCGCGTGTTGCTGGCGCGGACCGACTCGGCTCGACGCGCGCCGACCACCATTCGCGGCTGGCGAAGCTTCGTGAGCATCCCCGTCGCCGACAGCGTCGTCGCGATCACCGCCGGTGAGCAGACCTTCGAGGTTCACGCCGACCGCGGAGGCGTCGTCGACGTTGACCTCGAGGTTGACCTTGAGCCCGGCGTGCGTACCATCACGCTCCAGGCCGCTGGCTCGGAACCCGTGACCGCCCGCATTTTTGTCGTCGACCCGGATGCCCGCATCGGCATCGTGAGCGACATCGACGACACGGTCATGGTGACGGCACTCCCCCGGCCCTTCCTCGCCGCGTGGAACACCTTCGTGCTCGACGAGCATGCCCGTCGCCCCGTGCCGGGCATGGCCGTCTTGCTCGAGCGGCTCGCCCGCGAGCACAGTGGATCACCCGTCATTTACCTCTCGACCGGCGCATGGAATGTTGCCCCGACCCTTGATCGCTTCATGAGCCGGCACCTTTACCCCTCGGGCACGATGCTGCTGACCGACTGGGGCCCCACCCACGACCGGCTGTTTCGCAGCGGCCAACAACACAAGCGCGACAGCCTCGCGCGCCTCGCGCGAGAGTTTCCGACCATTCGGTGGGTGCTCATCGGCGACGATGGCCAACACGACGAAGCGATCTATCGCGCGTTCGAAGCCGACCACCCCGAGCAGGTCGCGGCTGTCGCGATTCGCCAACTCTCGACGCCCGAAGCCGTCTTTGCGGGCGGGCGCAGCCACCTCGACGATGAGGGTGCGCCGCGCGGCGGAGCGCCGTGGGTGTGGGCCCCAGACGGCGCGGGCTTGGCCGAACAACTCACGCGCGTGGGCCTGCTGAGCGGACCGAGCGAGAACCTCTAGCCACGCGTCCACAATCGAACGTGTGTTCGATAGACTCACCATGATCGACGAGTCGGATGCGCAGGAGGTGCGGCATGGCCCGACGGATGTCGCGGCGCGCCCCGGCGGAGCATCCCGTTCTGTTCGTCGATGCCTCTGACATTCCGGCCCCGCCGCTGATCATTCGTCCGCCCGCCCCTCGAGCGGGCGAGACCCTCGAACCATTCGCTCGAGTGCTCGCCGCGGCTGACGCCTGCGCCCTCGACGAGCTCGACGGCCGCAGCGTCGGGCGCACGGTGTTGGTGGGCGGCGAACGGCGCCCTCCCGAGGGCCTCCCCAACGCCGACGCACTTCTCGATGACGGTCGGGCCGTGGCGCGGTTGCTTCTCGGCAGCCGAGCCCCGCGTTCGTTGCGCACGGCCCTCGCCAGCCGGTTCATTCTCATCACCGGAACCGTGCGCGAGGTCACCGACACCGTGCTCATTGAGCCCACCGACATCATCGACCTGCGCGCCCTCGCGCGTGATTGGGCCACGCGGCGGTAGGCCAACCGCGGTGAGAGTGTTCTCATTTGGCGCCGCTGAGGCCGTACCCCCGCCGATAATGGTGAAATGCAGCGACCCCCTCTCCCCCGCTTTTCGGTGCGGTCGCGCATTCTCGCCGTGATCTTGATCGTGACCGCAATGGGCATGGCGGTGTCAGGCATGGCCGCCTACATCGTTCAGCGAGATCGCGTCATCGAAGGGCTCGACTTTGAGCTGCTCGCTTCGGTCGAGGCCGCGCGGAGCATCGTGACGGGCACGACCCCGTCGACGAACGACGAGTCAGAGACGAACGCCGCTGTCGATACACCCCCGGCGACGACCGTCGAGGCCCTCGACGACATCCTGTCGCGCATTGTGCCGAGCCGGCACGAGAGCAGCGTCGGCATCATCGATGGCGAAGCGCGACTCGTACCGGGCGTCGAAACCGCCTTCGCGCTCGAAGACGACCCCGCCTTCATCGAACGAGCCTGGCTCGAGGCCTCCGCGGGTCAAGTCACGGTCGGCACAGCCATCACGAGCGTCGGAACGCTGCGGTATGTGAGCGTGCCCGTCGTCATCGACGGCGACCCCGAACTCGGCGTCTACGTGACCGCGGTGGATGCCCAACTCGCCGTCGACGAGGTGGGGGGCGCCTTTCTCACCTACGCCGGGGCCGCTCTGCTCTCGCTCGGCGTCATCGGTGTCATTGGCTGGTTCGTGGCCGGGCGGCTGCTCTCACCGCTGCGCCGCCTTTCCGAGACGGCATCGCGCATCACCGCGGAAGACGTGAGCGAACGCATCCCCGTCAACGGACGGGACGATGTTTCGGCACTCACCGAAACCGTCAACGCCATGCTCGACCGCATCGAAGGCGCGCTCACGAGCCAGCGGCAATTGCTCGACGATGTGCGGCACGAACTCAAGACGCCCATCACGATCGTGCGGGGGCATCTTGAGTTGCTCGACGCGACGAAGCCCGATGACGTGGCGACGGTGCGCGACATCGCGATCGATGAACTCGACCGCATGGCGGAACTGGTCACCGACATCGACTCGCTCGCGCGCGTCGAGCGACAGGCCGTGCTCACCGAGCCGACAGATGTGCGCGACCTCACCGCTCTCGTGTTTAGCAAGATGCAGGCCATTCCCGGCCGCACCTGGGAGCTCGTCGAAACGGCCGACGTCGTCGCGCCACTCTCGCCGTCTCGCCTGACTCAAGCGTGGCTGCAGCTCGCGGACAACGCCGCGAAGTACTCGCCCGAAGGGTCGACCATTCGGGTGGGCAGCACGGCCTACGCGCGCACGGTCGAGTTTTGGGTGGCCGATGAGGGGCCGGGCATCCCGGCCGGCGCAGAAAAACGCATCTTTGAGCGCTTTGGTCGCGCCGACACGGGCCGCGGTATCGCGGGCTCCGGGCTCGGATTGCCGATTGTCGCCGCGATTGCCCGCGCTCATGGCGGTTACGTGAGCCTCGACAGCTCGGCATCGGGAGCTCGCTTCGGCATCGTCGTGCCAACCCTCGACCTCTCCGCTGCCCCGCCTCCCCCCGCCGCGGGATTCGCCGACGCTGACCTCACCGCGCCGCCCGCGCCATAGCCCCTTATCCACCGCCCAAGGAGACCAGAGTGACCAGCATTCTCATCGTCGAAGACGAGAAACGTA
>JBDKJR010000277.1:0-7364 GCA_039796515.1 Actinomycetota bacterium | reverse complement strand
GCGCGCTGCCGCACGGCTTGACCCTGAGCTCGATGTCAAGGTCGAAATCATTGGCGACGGTGAACAGCGCCCGGCGCTCGAGAAGCTTGCCGCGCAGCTCGGCATCGCGCACCGCGTGCACTTTGCCGGCCACGCGCCCGAGTCGTACTTGCGTCAGCAGCTCACGCGGGCATCCGTCTTCGCCATGCCCTCGCGCGCCGAATTGCAATCGATCGCGACGATGGAGGCCATGGCCTCGGGCCTTCCGGTGATCGGGGCCAACGCCATGGCCTTGCCGCACTTGATTCACGATGGTGAAAACGGGTTCCTGTATGAGCCCGGCAACATCGACCAGTTCGCATCGCTGTTGACGACCGTGTTCACGATGCCGCACGACGAGCTGCTCAAGCTCAAGCTCGAGAGCCTGCGCATCGTCGAAGGTCACGACATCAACCGCACCCTCGACACGTTCGAGGCGCTCTATCGTGGCGAAACGGTCATCGACCCCGTCGTTGACGATCGGAGCGAAACCACGCTCTAAGGGGCGACGCGTCGCGTTCTGGGTCGTGTGACATCGATCGGTAGAGTGGCCCTGCGTCGTCGGCAGCGGCCGAGGACGATGCACGGGGCGGTAGCTCAGCTGGTCAGAGCAGTGGACTCATAATCCATCGGTCACGGGTTCAAGTCCCGTCCGCCCTACGGGCACAGTGCTGTGCCGGTGTGAAGGGAGCTGCTTGTGTCGACCTCAACGCCCGTAACGGGCCCCCGTTCGCCGTTCATGACGGTGGCGATTGCCGCGCATCTGATCATTGCCATCGCGCTGATCGTGCTGGCAATACAGCGCGCCTCGATCGTGATGCCGGTGTCGCTCACGCTTCCGGCCCGCCCCCCGCTCGTCTTTGCCGTGGTTGATCTGGCGGCGGCGGCCGCCCTCATCGTGCTCGTCTCGGCGATCGCCCGCTCGGCGGCAGCGGTTCTGGCCTCGCGAGGCGCTCCGGTGGCTCGGTTGCGCGCGATTCGCTATCTCGAATGGTCTCAACTGGCCGGCATCACGCTCTTTCTCGTCGCGCAGCTCAACGGCATCACCGAGGTGGGAACGCTCGTGCTCTGTTACGCGGTCGGGGCGGCTTGCATCGGAGTGCTGTGGGTGCAGGGTCGAGGCTCTGCCGAGCACCGGGCAGCGGCGTGGCCGTTCAGCCTGGGGGCGGCACTGGCCATTGTTCCGTGGGGAGTCATCGCGCTTTATCAGGTCGGCGCTCTCGTCGCCTCGTCGCCCCCTGCGCCTCTCGTGCGCGTCATGACGATCGTGATTCTGCTCGTCTCAGCCGCCGCCTGGTGGGCTGAACGACGGTGGCACCTGAGTGCTCTGACGGATGCGCGCGCAGACGCCCTGCACACGCTCCTGAGCGCGGCCAACGGGCTCGCCCTCCTCGTCGTGACGGTCGGCCTCGCGCGACCGTCGGCGCTCTTCTAGCCTCTCGGTTGTTGACGCGAGTGCTCTCGCACTGGATGAACGGTGCCGCCGCGGGGAATCTCCGCGTGGGTGCGTCGGTTGAGTCACCGAGACCGACAGGATAGAGACCATGAACGACGCTGCCGCCCCCACCCCCGCCGAGCGCTACGCGGTGTTCCGCGAACGCCGTGCCCTCGCCGCTGTGCAGCCCCAGGGTCCCTTGGCGCTCATCAACACCCAGTGGATTGCCGAGGAACAGACCGTCTGGGGTGTTCCGGGCCGGTGGGCCCCGGCGCCGGAGGGAACGAGCGGGCTGATGGTGACGGCCGAAGCCTCGGAGGGCATCCGGGTCGATGGCACGCTCGTTGACGGCACCGTGCTGGTTCGCGGTAAAGACGACCCCTCGCCAAGCACAGTGGTGTTCTCTGACCACGTGTCGGGATTCGTCATCGCAGGCGATGACGGCCTCTACGCGCTGCGCGTGTGGGACTCGCAGAGTGAGGGGATTCAGAACTTTGGCGGGATCGATGCGTTCGATTACGCGCCCGAGTGGGTCGTGACGGGAACGTTCCGCGAAATCGAGGGCGGCACGGTCGTGGGCTTCGAGCACCTGAAAGACGATGACAAGACCCGCGGCGAGGTGGTTCCCGGCGAAATTCGATTTACGCACGACGGCGTCGAATACGACATCGCCGCGTTCAAGTCGGGCCGTGCCCTGCAACTGGTCTTTGCTGACGCCACCAATGGCGACGATACCTACAGTGTCGGCCGCTTCTTGTTTCTTGCGCCGAACCCTGACGGCACGATCACTCTCGACTTCAACACGGCGATCTTGCCGCCGTGTGCCTTCAGCTACGCGTTTAATTGCCCGCTGCCGCCCAAGCAGAACCGATTCCCGTTCCGGGTCGAGGCGGGGGAGAAGAACGTTCTGGCGGCCGACGGAAGCTTGCTTCACTAGTCCAACATGGGTCGCTGACGGCCAGCCATTTCTGCTCATAGACGCGAACGACGTTCATCGATAGCGTCACGTCATGACCCGAACGCTCCCACAGCGCAGCGCGCCCGCCCTGCTGTCGATCGTGCTCTCGACGCTCGTGATCGCGGGGTGCGCGGGTCCGACCCCAGAAGCGACGCCCGCCGCCGACTCGACGCCCACGGCAGCCGCCGAGGCGACGCCGACCCCCACTCCCGAACCTGCCCCGCCCGCTCGGGTGACGGTGGCCGCCAAGAGCCTGACCGTCACCGACACCGACGGTGTTGTGGTGCTGAACCTGGCGTACTCCATCGATCCTGATGTCGCCATCACCCAGCTCTCTGAGGCGCGCGGGGAGACTCCCACCGCGCTCGTCGAGGCGAGCTCTGCGTGCTCAGTAGAGACGACCGTGTCGAGCTGGGGCGGAATGCACCTTCTCGACCCGGCAAGTTTTGCTGCCGGGCCGGGAGCAACGTTCTTGATCCGTGTTGATGGCGCGAGCACAGCGGCGGGTGTACCGATTGTCGCGGGTGCCGGTTTCGCGGTGGGTGATGCTTTGGCTACCGTGGTCGCCTTGCCGGGGGTCTCGACCGTCGATTATGGCGATTGGGTCAGCATCTACTCGGAGCTTCAAGGTGCGAGCTTCGATGCCCCCGAGGCCTGGGGTGTCAGCAGTTTCGCTCGCGGCGGCGCTGTCGAGCGAATCAGCGCACCGGCGTACTTCAACTACGACTGCTGACCTGCGGGGTGACACGGTTCGAATGAACCTCAGGTGATGGTTAGCATAGTGGGATGACCCGGATCGCCGCACCGAGCCTTCTTTCGATCGCCCTTACGGCCCTCTTGATGGCCGGGTGCGCGGGTCCGGAGCCGGTAGCGAGTCCGACGCCGGAATCGACGCCGTCGGCGTCGGCAGAGGTCACGCCCACACCGACACCGGAGCCGGCCCCACCTGCCTTGGTAACAGTGGCAGCCGAGGGCCTCACCGTGACCGATACCGACGGTGCCGTGATGCTCAGCCTTCCCTATTCGGCCGAGCTCGACGTCGCCATTGCGCAGATCTCTGAAGCGCTAGGAGAAACTCCCACGACGTTCGTTGAAGACGCTACTCCTTGTGTGCCGGCTTCGACCGTGTCGAGCTGGGGCGGACTTCAACTCCTTGACCCGCCCGGTTTCTTCGGGGGGCCGGGAGCAGTGTTCATGGTTCGTATCGATGGTGTGAGCACGACGGCGGGCGTACCTATTGTTGCGAGTGCCGGTTACGCGGTGGGTGATTCCCTGGAGACGGTAGCCGCGTTGCCGGATGTGTCGATCCAGGACTTCGGACCGGCGGCGTGGATCTGGTCAGAACTCCAGGGCGCGAGCTATGACGACCCCGCAGCGTGGGGCGCTTTTGGCATCGCAACGGATGGTGTGGTCGTGAACATCAAGGCTCCGATGACCTTCAACAACGAGTGTTGATCAGGGTTGGGTGGGGCGACGCATGTCGCCGCACACCGGCAGACTGAGAGCATGCACATCGTCATCGACCGGCGACCCGACGGCGTCGCGCTGATCGATGACGAGGGCGCGGTCGACCTCGTGACGCAGGCAGCGCTCGCGGGGGCGGTGCGCGAGCGTGAGGCCGAGCATCCGCGCTGGGTCTGGACCGACACGGCTCAGTGGTACCCGCCGTTGTTGGCCGCTGGCGTGCGCGTCGAGCGCTGTCACGATTTGCGTCTCGTTGATGCCCTGCTGGCCGGCATTGCGGGGCGAGCGCCGCGTCGACACTGGGGTCGGGTCGCGGTGCCCGATCGACTTGACACACTGTTCGAGTTGGAGGCGTCGACGGATGCCGAGCCGCCGATCGCCACGCTCGAGATCTGGGCGCAGCAGCGCGCCGCGATCGCTGCTCACGTCGACCCCGCGCGACTCACTCTGCTCGCGGCCGCTGAGTCGGCCGGAGCGCTGGCCGCCGCCGAAATGCAGCACGCGGGCCTACCGTGGAGCGCCGAGGCTCACGACGCCCTCTTGACCGAACTGCTCGGCCCGCGCCCCGCGCCCGGCCTGCGGCCCACGGCGCTGGATGAGCTCGCGGCCGAGGTCGAGCGGCGTCTCGGCGTCGGGGCGGTTGCCATTGACTCGCCCCCGGCGCTCGTCGCGGCGTTACGCCGCGCGGGTATTGACGTCGTCACGACTCGCTCGAGCGAACTGAAACGCATCGATCACCCGGCCATCGCGCCTCTGCTGAGGTACAAGACGCTGAGTCGACTCCACACCGCCAATGGATGGAATTGGCGCGACGAGTGGGTACACGACGGCAGGTTTCGCCCCACGTTCGTGCCCGGGGGCGTCGTCACGGGTCGCTGGGCGTCAGATGGCGGTGGAGCACTAGGCGGATTCAATCGATCGTCGCAACGCCGTTGTCTTGAACTGATCGTAGGTGTTCGTCGAAAGCTTCGGCGGGGGTTCTCCAGCCCAGCGTCTTTCGAGGCCTGGCGTTGATCGTGGCAGCGACCGCGGCGAGGTCCTCCGCGCTCCACCTCATCAGATCAGTGCCCTTGGGGAAGTATTGGCGCAACAGCCCGTTTGTATTCTCGTTAGTTCCGCGCTGCCAGGGCGAGTGCGGGTCGGCGAAGAAGACTGGAACGCCGGTCTCGACGGTGAATTGGGCGTGAGCGGAGAGTTCCTTGCCGCGGTCCCACGTCAGTGAGCGAAGCAGTTCGCTCGGTAGCGTCGTGATGGTTTTCGTCAACGCGTTCTTCATCGAGATTGCGCCGTAGCCTGCAAGCGCGGGGCCGTTCTTCGTCCGCGGGATCACGCCGTAGCCTTCCTCGCGCGGAAGGTGGACGAGCATCGTGAAGCGCGTGGTCCGCTCGACGAGGGTGCCTATAGCAGAGCGGTCCAGGCCGATGATCATGTCGCCCTCCCAATGGCCAGGAACGGCACGGTCTGCGACCTCGGCAGGTCGCTCGCTGATCAGAACCTCGGGTGTCACGTGCGCCCAAGCCTTCTGCCGTGTTCGAGCGCGGGGAACGCGCAAGGCGCGTCCGGTGCGAAGGCAGGCGACGAGCTCACGCTTCAACGCTCCGCGCGCCTCGACATAGAGGGCTTGATAGATCGCCTCGTGGCTGATCCGCATGGACTCATCATCAGGGAAGTCGACCTTGAGCCGGTTCGCGATCTGTTCTGGAGACCATGATGTGATCCAACGTCGATCACCCCGATGGGGCTTGTTGCGGCCCTTCCACGCCGGGCCGACTGGCCCAATCGGGTTGCCGTCGGCATCGCGCACGTCACCGTTGAGGCGCGCCTGAACATAGTCGCGCAACTCTTGGTTGACGATGAGCTTGGCAGTCTTCGGCCTGCGTGCCCGACGCTCGGCGTGCCACTGCGCGACACTGGCGCGGTAGTTGAGCTGATAGGTGCGAGTCGACGAGCCCCGGCGCAGTTCGCGGGAGATCGTCGCGGGGTCTCGGTGGAGACGGCGTCCGATCTCACGCACCCCGTGCCCTTGAACGCGAAGCAAAGCGATCTCCTCGCGCTCAACGAAAGACAGATATCGGCCCGAGACAGTTTCGGGCAGTTGCGGGTTCACGCCGCCAGCGTGCCGGAACCAGCGGTAGCCGACTGGCGATGACACTCCCGCCGCCTCGGATGCTTGGTCTGTGAGCACGCCCGTCGAGATTGCGGCCCAGAACTTGACGCGGTCTTCCCGCCAGGCGATGCTCGGCCTCCCTGGCGAGGTGATCTGCCCTCGATACGCCCGCACTTGCTGTTGTTTCGTCCCGTATGCCATCGCTGCACTCCTTCATCGAAGTGTTGCGACGACCGGTTGAGTCCGGTTTGCGTGCACCGCGAACTGTGTGCGCTGGGTTCGTTGCGTGCGCGGTCGTCTGCGTGCGCTGGGTTCGTTACGCGCATCGCGGCCACCCCGTGCGCCCGGCTCGTGGGACTGCTCGAGTCTGCCTGCATGTCTGCGCCAATTCGGCGTTCACCGCTTCCGTTGTGAAGGGCATCGACCTCGCCCTCGCGGCATCTCTTTCGCTGCACTTCAACGGAATCGGAAGAACATGAGATTCACTTGCGAAGTTCCGATTCCGTTGAAGTGTCGGGAAAGAGCGCACGTGAATCAGAGAACCGCGACGCCGGCGCAAAGGCTGCACTGCGGGCCTCAGCTGGGCCCGCACTGGGCCTGCAGTTCGCGCCTACGCTGCGGGACTACTTGGCCGCGCCGCCCGACTTCGGGTCGGCGAGCTTGCCGCGCAAGAAGAGCAGCGGCAGCAGCCAGCCGCCGAGCGCGGTGATGAGCCAGACGATGAGGCTCGCGAGCACCCACGTGTCGATGCCGCTCAGCGTGATGCCGCCGGGGAACAGGCTCGCGAGCAACAGCGCCACGAAGGTCGAAACCAGCCCGATGCCGCCGAGCACGGCGGGCGCATACTTGCGGGCCATGTTGACAATGAACGGAGTCAGGATGCTCTGCGCGAGCGCAAAGACCCCGACCGCCACGAGAAAGCCCGAAAGGCTGAGCCCGAAACCGGGAAGGATCCACGAGGTGACGAGCAGCGCGAGCGCCGCCGTACCGAGGTAGATCGCGAGACGAATGATGAACCGAACCATGGGGGAGCCTTTCGTCGACGTAGCGGACTCTGCTCACGGTATACCCGGCCAGCGGCGGTCCGACAGAGGAAGAATCCCGTGTCAGACCGCCGCGGGTCGAGCCGTGACGGCTCCGGTCGGGTCGGGCCACGAGGGCCCGCCGCGGCACTGGCCGTCACAGCAGTTGGTGCAGCGCGGGCCTACCGCGGCCCTAGCCCGAGAAGGCCGCGTCGTAGACGGCGCGGAGGTCGGCGCTGTCGGTGCCGCTGAGTCCGCATCCGGCGATCGTGCCATCGGTGGCCGCGACAAGGTAGCTCTCGCCGACCTCGAAGGGCACGCCCGAGAAGTCGCCGTCGGCGGCGTCGACCTGCGGCACCT
>JBDKJR010000276.1:0-2566 GCA_039796515.1 Actinomycetota bacterium | reverse complement strand
CGTCGTGTTGCTCGCGGGCAACGCCTTCTTCGTCGGTGCCGAGTTCGCCGTCATCGCCGCCAAGCGCTCGCAAATCGAGCCGCGGGCCGAGGCCGGCTCGCGCGCCGCCAAGACGTCGCTCTGGGCGATGGAACACGCGACCCTCATGCTCGCCACCTGCCAGCTGGGCATTACCGTGTGCTCGCTGCTGATCCTCAACGTCTCTGAGCCCGCCATCAAGCACTTGTTCGAGATTCCGCTGGGGCTCACGGGGCTGAGCGCGGAGTGGATCGCGGGCATCGCCTTCACGAGCGCCCTGCTCATCGTGACGTACCTGCACGTGGTGTTCGGCGAGATGGTGCCGAAGAACCTGTCATTCTCGCTGCCGACGCGCGCGGTACTGCTGCTCGCGCCGCCGCTCGTGCTCGTTTCGCGCATCTTCTCGCCTGTCATCCGCAGCCTCAATGCGATCGCGAATGGCGTGCTGCGCTTGTTCCGCGTTGACCCCAAGAACGAGGCCGAGAGCGCGTTCACGCTCGAGCAGGTCGAAACGATCGTGCGCAATTCGACGCGCGAAGGTGTGCTCGACGATACGACCGGAGCACTCGCTGCGGCCTTCGAGTTCACGACCAAGATCGTGAGCGATATCGCTCTGCCGATGGATGCCCTCACCTCGCTGCCCGAAGACGCGAGCGCCCTCGACGTCGAGCGCGCGGTTGCCCAGCGCGGGTTCAGCCGCTACGTGCTGATCGACGAGTCGGGTGAGCCGTCGGGCTACCTGCACTTGAAAGACGTCATCGACCTGCCCGACGACGAGCTCGATGACCCCGTGCCGCCCAAGCGCATCCGCCGCCTTGTGTCGATTCTCGCCTCGGCAGACCTCGAAGACGCGCTCGCGGTCATGCGCCGCTCGGGCGCGCACGTTGCACGCGCCGTCGACGCCGACGGCGTCACGACCGGCGTGCTTTTCTTGGAAGACATCATCGAAGAGCTCGTCGGTGAGGTGCACGACGCGACGCAGCGCGGCGGGCGTTAAGGCGACGCTCAGTAGTGCTGGCGAGCCTGCAGAATCACAATGTGGTGGTCAGTCACGAAGTAGACCAAGCGATTGACGTCGTCGATGCGTCGTGACCACGCGCCGCTCAGGATGTGCTTGAGCGGCTCCGGTTTGCCGATACCGCCGAACGGGTCGCGCAGCGCATCGGTGATCACCAGGTTGATGCGCTTGAGCGTCTTGCGATCTTGGGTCTGCCAGTAGACGTAGTCCTCCCACCCGTGTGGATCGAAGGCGAGGGTGCGACTCATGGGTCGAACCGTTCTAGTCGTCAGTGAGGGAGTGCTGCTCGAACTCTCCACGGCGCGCGCGTTCGATCGAGGCGAGCAGACGTTCGGCGCTCGCCGGGTTGCGCAACAGGTACGCTGTCTCGCTCATTGCGTCGTAATCGGCCTTCGACAGGATGACCGCGTTGCCGTGCTTCGAAACCACCTCGACCGCGGTGTGGTCGTCGTTAACCTGCTGGATGAGCCCGAAGAGCGTCTTGCGCGCTTCGGTGGCGCTGATCGCGGTCACAGTGTCCTCCTCGGTGGTACCGGATAGCGTACCATGTGGAATCCTGTTGAGGCCTCAGCCTGGCCGGCGCCTGTGCGCGGTTTCTCAGAAAGAGGCACTGTCCCGCGGCGCCGCTCGCCCGTACCCTTGAGGGAACCTTTTGTGTCTTTCACGAGGTTTCGTTCGAGGGGGAGAATCAATGTCGATCGAGGAAACAACCACACGAACCCGATGGTGGGGTAATCGCACCAAGCTCACGATTGCTCTCGTGGTCGCCGGAGCGCTCGTCTTGGGGGGCGGAGCAGCCAGCGCTACCGTCGTGTCGCTGCAGGTGGCCGCCGCCGAAGAGGCGGAAGCGGAGCGCGTCGCGGCTGCCGAGTACAAGACGGCGCTGACTCAGCACACCGAACTGATCGCCTCGGGCAACGCGCTCGTGAAAGACATGCAGGCTTCGCTCGTTGTTGCGACCGGCATGGTCGACCAAGAAGTGGTCGATGAGGCGACGCGCCTCGTCGAATACCTTTCGCTCACTCTCGCCGCAACGAAGTCGTCGGAGTCCACGACTGAGCTTGATGAGCAGAGTGATGCGATTGAAGCGGCAATCGCCGAGGCACAGGCCGCTCTCGACACCCTGGCCTCCCTCGCGGCATCGGCAGCTGAAGCTCGGCTCGCCGCGGCAAACCTCGCGGGCGAGCAAATTCGTCAGAAGGTCATCGACGCACTGTCGGCGCTCAATGCGTTAGGAGAAGGTGACAAGGGCACCGCCGATTCCCTGGCAGCCCTGCTAGCCGCACTGAAGTCGGCAGAAGCGTCACATCAGGCAGCCCTTGCCGCTCAAGAGGCAGAGAACAGCAAGCCCAACACCGAGTCGAAGCCGCCGACGACACCGGCGCCCGGGAAGACCGACAAGCCGCCGGTCGACACGACCGGGTGGTACACAAAAGAAGAGGCGTCAGCGGCGGTCATTGCTGCCCATGGTGCCGTGCCGTGGCGTGACGGTTGCGTCAAGGTCGGCGACGGATACTGGTATCGCAGTGG
>JBDKJR010000275.1:0-8369 GCA_039796515.1 Actinomycetota bacterium | reverse complement strand
GCGCGTGCACGGCCATTCCGTAGGGCGAGTGCAACACCACACGCCAGTCGCCGAGCTCGTCTCGGAACCGCTCCACGACGAGCGTCAGCTCGCTCGGCAGCTGCCCAGTGGCCTCGGCTTGCTCGCGCAACAGGGCATCGAGGTTCGCTTCGGCGCGAGCGTCGAGACCCGCGGCGGCGAGGCGCTCGTGGCGGGCATCCGTCGTCGCGGCCGCGAGTTCGCGCGTTGTGCGCCCGAGCGCCCGCCCAAGTTCGGCCGGGCGGCCCAAGCCGTCGCCCTTCCAGAACGGCACCTTGCCGGGTTGGCCAAAGGCGGGGGTCACGACGACCTGGTCGTGCGTGACTTCTTGGATGCGCCAGCTCGTGGTGCCGAGCGCAAACACGTCGCCCACGCGCGACTCATAGACCATCTCTTCGTCGAGCTCGCCGACCCGGCGGCCGTTGCCCTCGCCCGCGATGAAGACGCCGAACAGCCCGCGATCGGGAATCGTGCCGCCGCTCGTCACCGCGAGTCGTTGTGCTCCGGGGCGGCCCGTGAGCGTGCCACCCACGCGATCCCACACGATGCGCGGGCGCAGCTCGCTGAACCGATCGCTCGGGTACCGGCCGCTCAGCAAATCCAGAACGGCGTCGAACGCCGAGCGGGGCAGGGTCGCGAACGGGGCGCTACGGCGCACCTGCTCAAACCACTGCTCGATGTCGCACGACGCGAGCGCGACGTGCGCCACCGTTTGCTGGGCGAGCACGTCGAGCGGGTTCGTGAGCACGCGCAACTCTTCAATGAGCCCCGCGGTCATGCGCTCGCTCGTCACGGTCGCGTGCAGAACATCAAGCCGGTGTTTGGGCACGAGCACGCCGCGGCTGATCTCACCCACCTGGTGCCCAGCACGCCCCACGCGCTGCAGCCCGCTTGCGACGCTCGGCGGTGCCTCGACCTGAATCACGAGGTCGACCGCGCCCATGTCGATGCCGAGTTCGAGGCTGCTCGTCGCGACGACGCACCGCAGGCGGCCCGTCTTGAGCGACTCTTCGATCTCGCCGCGCTGCTCTTTGCTGACCGAGCCGTGGTGGGCGCGCGCCAAGAGTTCGTCTGACTCGGTTCTCAGGGCGAAGATCTCGTTGAGCCGCGCCGTCAGGCGCTCGGCGAGCCGGCGCGAGTTGGCAAAGACGATCGTCGAGCCGTGCTGTAGCACGCGATCGACGATGTCTTCTTCGACGTGCGGCCAGATCGACGGCGTTTGCGGGGCACCCGAGCTCTCGGGCGAATCGCCGCCGATCGTCGGAGGCTGCGTCATGTCGTCGACCGGCACGACGACGCTGAGGTCGAACGTCTTTGCGGCCGGGGGCTGCACGATCGTCACGGGCTGGGCTCCGCCCAGAAAACGAGCGACCTCTTCCGGGGGGCGCACGGTGGCTGAGAGACCGATGCGCTGGGCGGGGGTCGCGAGGCGGGCATCCAGTCGCTCCAGAGTGAGCGCGAGGTGCGCACCGCGTTTGGTGCCCGCGACGGCGTGTACTTCGTCGATGATGACGGTCGTCACACCGTCGAGCGTCTCGCGGGCGCTCGCCGTGAGCATGAGGTAGAGGCTCTCGGGGGTCGTGATGAGAATGTCGGGCGGCGTCTTCTGCAGCGCTCGACGGTCGGCGCTCGGGGTGTCGCCGCTGCGCACGCCGACCGTGATGCTCGGTGCGGTGCCGCCCAGGCGCAGGGCCGTTTGTGTCACGCCGATCAGGGGCGACCGCAGGTTGCGTTCGACGTCGACGCCGAGCGCCTTGAGCGGGCTGATGTAGAGCACGCGCGTGCGGCGGCGCGGGTCGTCGGGCGGCGGTTCAGCGGCGAGGCGGTCGATCGACCACAAAAACGCCGCAAGGGTCTTGCCCGAGCCGGTCGGCGCGACGACGAGCGCGTGGCGACCCGTCGAGATGGCATCCCACGCGCCGAGCTGCGCGGGAGTCGGCGCCGGGAACGCCCCCGTGAACCACTCGCGCGTCGCGGGCGCGAATCGGCCCAGCACGGCGGCGGGCTCGAGGGCGGTCATCCCCCCATTCTTGCCCTCTGGCCTGACAGCGCGCGGTCAGGAGTATTGGGCGCGCAAGAACGTGACAACGTCGGCGAGCTCGGCCTCGCTCACACTGTGTCCCAGTCCCTCATAAATGCGCTCGGTAAGGGTGGTGTGCGCGGGCAACCAGGCCTGCGTGTGGTCGACAAACGCTGCGGGAATCACCGCGTCGTGCGTACCGCGGCCCCAGAACACGGGCGGCGCCAGATCGGCGAGCCGGGCGTCGGCAGGCGCATCCCCCTGCACCACAAAACCGGCCAGTGAGACCGCAAAGGCAAAGCGCTCGGGAGCATGACGCATGAGGTGGATGCTTATCGCCCCACCCTGCGAAAACCCGAGCAGCCCGACCGAGGTGGCCTGCACCCCGTCGAGCCAGTGCAACAGGCCGCGCGCCGCCGCGTCGGCACCAGCGGATCGACTCTCGGGCGTCGCCCCCTCGAGCCCGTACCAGGCGTAGCCCGGGCCCGCGCGCAGAGGCGCGCGTAGTGAGGCGATGACGAGCTGCAGCGGCAAGTGCGGAGCGAGCCCGAAGAGGTCGCCCTCGTTCGAGCCATAGCCGTGCAGCAGCACGAGCAGCGGTCTCCCGGCACGCTCGGCTTCGGGCGCTGACCAGATGATGGCCGAGGGGTCGATCAATTGCATGCCGCTCATGAGTCCATCGTGTCAGGTGACCCCGCAGCTGCGCCGCACGAGTCACAATGGAGCATGACCACCGTGCGCACTCCTGATCCGAACCCGGGCTGGCTGTCAGACGACGAGCTCGAGCAGATTCGCCAGCGACTGCCGCTTGTCTACGTCGAGGCCATTCCCGTGCGCGTCGATGGTATGGGTGTCGTGACCGAGGTCGGCGTGCTGTTACGCGTCAATCCGGCGGGCAGCATTACGCGCACGCTCGTGAGCGGGCGCGTCATGCACGGCGAGACGTTGCGCGATGCGCTGTATCGGCACCTCGAGAAAGATCTCGGGCCCATGGCGTTTCCGCAGTTGCCCGCCTCGCCGAACCCCTTCACGGCCGCCGAATACTTTCCGTTTCCGAGCCCGACGCGGTTCAGCGACGATCGGCAGCACGCGGTCGCTCTTGCCTACGTTGTACCCGTCACGGGAACGTGCGAGCCGCGCCAAGACGCTCTCGAGCTCACCTGGATGACCCCCGATGAGGCCGCGTCACAGCGCGTGAGTGATGAGCTCGAGGGTGGGCGCGGGGCCCTCTTGCGGGCTGGTCTCGCCTCGGTGGGTGTTCTGCCCTAAAGACAACCCGAAGGGGGTACCCGATGGCCCCCTGCTGGGGTACATCGCTTTGCGGCGAGCCTCGGTAATCTGGCAGAAGTTCGCCTTACGGCGAACGTACTTCATGTCACGCGACCGGACTTCCCACGCACTCTCCTCGGCCGCTCGACACCCGGGGGGGAATTAGGCATCATGGTGTTTTCGTCGTCACGTCGCACTCGTCGCGGCCGGCCCTTCTCGAGCGTCGCGATCGTGGCGATTGTCACGCTCTTTGCGCCGTTCATCGCCTTCCAAGGGGCGACCGCTGCCGAAGGTGACCCCGACGAGCCCGTGCTCGTGCAGTTCAACAAAGACGCGATTCCGCCGGCGGCGCTCGCCGCGGTTGCCCCCGCGGGCACGGTGACCTATCAGTTCACGATCAACTGCTCGTCGCTCGAGACTGACTGCCTCGATCTCACTCTGACCGACGTCGTTCCCGACCCACTCATTTTGCAGTCCGTGACGACGGCACAATCGATCCCCCCGATCTCGACCACGATCGTAGGCAACGAGTTCACGGTGCGCATTGTCGATGACTTGGGTGGTGGGCTCGTGGGCCTGCAGGCAGGTGCGGGCATCCAGATCAATGCGACGGCAACGGTTCCCGCGGACCTCTCGGCGGACTACGACGGCGTCATTCTGTCCAACACCGCGACCGTGACCGTTTCGAACCGCGAAGACCTCGCGCTCGACCCGCCCCGCCCAGCGACCCTGCAGTCGAGCGCCGAGGTGCGCCTCGAGGTCACCCGCACCCTCGCCTCGCAAGTGACCAAGAGCATCACGCCCGAATCGGCCACGGCCATCGAAGGCACTCCGGTGGCCATGGCTCTCGGGGCCACCAACTCGAGCAACGGATCCGTCGACTCGCTCGTCATTCAAGAGCCCGCCAACCTTTCCTCGACCGTGCTCGACACGCTGCAGGTCACGGGCCTCAGCGGACTCACCTTCCCCTCGGGCGCTGACCGCATTCAGGTGGACTGGTACAACGGCTCGACGTGGACGAACGGCACGCCCTCCGCCACCGCGGCTCTGCCCAGCGGGGTGCCGACCGCGAACATCCAGGCCCTGCGGTTCACCTTCACGAGTTCGACGGGCGGGCGCATCGCGATCGGTGGCACTGCTGCGATCACGGTGGATGCTGCGCTCTCGGCCTCGGCCGCCCTCGTCACCGAGCCGACGACGGTCGTCAATACCGCGTCATCGTGGGTGACCTACGCGAGCGACACCACGCCCGCGGTGCAGGCCACCGACTCCATCGTGATTGGGCCGCCGAGCATCAGCCCCGTCGCGACCAAGCAATTCGGCGCCACCTACGTGATCGGCGGCGATCAGGTTCTCGTCACTCTCGGCGGCGCCAACGGCGGAGACTTTGGTCTCAAAGAGATGACGATCACCGAGCCGTCGCCCGGCACGACGTCGCTCCACGATCAGGGACTCAGCTTCGATAGCTGGGTCGACGCTGACATTGAGTGGCCCATTGGCGCCACGAGCGCCGAGGTGAGCTACAAGTACGACGGCGACCTCGAATTCAGCGCGCCTATCTCGACCACGACCGTCAACACCCTGCCCAACCCTGTCGACCCGGCTCTCGTGACCGACATTCGCGTTCGATTCGTGAGTACGTTGCCTCAGGGAATGGCGCCGGGCCAGTACACGGTATTGCCGTTCTTGGCGGTGAGTGACCAGGTCGTGAGCGATGTCACGACGGTGAACGAGGTGCGCGTTGATGTCGTGACCCTCATCGACGAGACCGCTTTCGACGTCGCGACCGATGACTTGACCCGCCGCACCGCACGCGTCAACACCGAGGTGACAAAGGTTGCGACCCCCTCGCAGCTGTATTCGTTTGAGGGCTCGGCGACGGTCGTGTCGATTCCGGCGCGCGTTACGCCGCTGCCGACGACGGCGGTCGACCCGACCGCGTCGACCGTGGGCGCGACTTCGTTGACGGTCACTGACCCGCTCGACGCGACGACCGACGAGTTCTGGAACTGGTTCAATCTCTCGGCGATCGTCGCTACGGCGGTTCCGGGCAACACACTCTTGTCGGTCGAATACTGGGACGGTGCCGCGTGGATCGCCCTGCCGTCGGCCACCGATGTCGCAGGCCCCACCTACTTCTCGACGACCATTGACCCGGCCTTGCGCGATTCGATCGAGGGCGTGCGGTTCATTTACCGCCACGCGACTTACGACACGCTCGGCACCTTGCTCAACCCCGGCTTTAGCGTTCAGCCGAACCTTTACATGACCTTGCGCGACCAGTTGCGTGACGGCACGGGCGAGGCCGCCTCGAACACGCGCGTCGATCCGATCGTGATTGACAACGTCGCGCAGAGTCGGGTCGTGAACCCCACGACCGACCCGACGGAAGCAACCGCCGACGACCCGGCGGGTGTCGAGCTGCTGCCGACCGCGGGCGTCGAGGGAATCGACAAGACCTGGCTTCCCGTCGCGAGCACGGGCATTGAGGCGGTGCGGGCGAGGTCGTCCGATCGGGCGACCGCGCGCATCAGCTGGGGCACGGGAGGCGTGCCGTTCGACTCGGTCGTCATTTCTGACACGGCTGACGACCCCGCGACCACCGCGGTTGCCGACACGGTCTTTGATGCTTTCGATCTCGTGCGCATCGAGCCCATCACGCCCGCCCTCGACCCGCTGCTCGTCTACGACGAGATCACGGCGGTCGAGCTGTACATTCCCGGCTCGGGCTGGGTTGCCGCGAGCGGCAACCCCTGCGCGAGTGGCGCGTGTGACGGAACCTTCCCGGGCTACACCCTTACCGCGGCGGAGAGCGCCGCCGCCACGGGCGTGCGCCTGATCGTCGAAGAGAGCCCCACGCGCGGCGACCTCGTCACGACCGACCCCGATGCGCCGCCCGTGGGCACGGGGGTCGCGCCGTCGGTGACGCTCGACCGTGAGCTCGAGCTGACCTTCGAAGTGCGCGACATGCGCCGCTCCGACCCCGCGGTTGCCGTGCTCGGTACGACGCGTGAGGCCCTTTACAACGTCGTCGGCGAGTTTGGCACCGTGCGCAACACCGCGCGCGTCGATGGCCGCGATGCGACTGAGGCCGTGGTCTTTACCCAGACCGCGAGCGACGACATCCTGATTCTCGACTCGCCCTTGACGGTCTCGATTTCGAAGACCTGGGTCGACGGGCCGCTCGGCACGCCGCCGGCGGGCACCCCGCAGTCGCTGTACCCGCGCGCGCGAATGACGATTGACGCGGTGAATGAGTCGGTGCTCGCGGTCAACGAGCTTGCCGTTCTTGATCCTGTTGCCGGTACCGATCCTTTCGATGCCGTGAATCTCTTCGACATCGTGACGATCACCGTGCCGAGCGGGGCAACCGCCACGGAGGTGCGCCTCGAGCGCGAGAGCGGCACGATCGACGTCTTCACGCGCACGGCGGCTCTCGCCCTGACGACGGCGCAGCTTGCTGATGTCGTGGGCTTTGAGGTTGTGCACACCGGCCGCATCGACGTGCAGGCCGACACGCGCATCGTTATCGACACGCAATTGCGTGACCGGTTGCGTAGTGCTCCCGGCACGATCGTGAATTCAACGAGTAGCCCGATTGTTGACAACACGGCCGAAGCGCGTGTCGTTGACCCGGGTGGCGTCACGGTTCCTCCGGTCGGGGAGACCAACAACACCGTCACGGCGCAAGACTCTGCCGCGGTCACGGTCGTTGACTACACCTACGGCGTCACGGCCACCAAGGGCATCGTTGCCGACACGACGGCGACGCCGGCGACACCTGCCACGCAGATCGAGGGCAACTCGCGCGTCGCAACGGTCACGCTCACGGGCCAGCCCTCGGGCACCGTTCGCACGACAGACATGCGGTTCGAAGACGTCAGCCCGACGTTCTGGAACGCGTACAACTTCACCGCGCTCGGCTCACACTCGTTCTCGACGCCCATCAACCGCGTCAAGCTCGACGTGCTGGTCGGCGTTGACTACGTGATCGACGGACTTACGGGCGACATCTCGGTCGAGTGTGCGGGCAGCACCACTCTGGATGCCTGCTGGGTGAACGGATCGTTCTCGAGCACGCTCGCGCTGCCAACGCTGCCGCCCGGGGTGACGACGGCGGACATCCGTGGTATCCGCGCGCAGTACACGCGTGCTGACGGCGCGTCGTGGGAGCGGCCCTTCAACCCGAGCCAGACGCTGCGCTTTACGGTGACGCGTCGCGACGTTCTCGTTGCGCCGGTGGGCGAGCCCGTGCCGTCGACGCTGTACATCTACACGCAGCCCGCTCCGGGTGAGGCGACGGTTGGTGTCTTCACGAACGACCTCACGGTCACGTCGTGGGCCGACAACGGGGTGGATGCACCGCTCTGGCAAGCCACCGACGACGACACCAAGCAAATCTTGTTCCAGCACCGCCCTGCCAAGGTGCAGATCGTCAAGACCCCGTTTGGTCCGCTTACCTTGGGCGCGCCCATCCCGTATGAAATCGAAGTCACGAACCGTGGCACAGGGCTCGACAAGCAACTGACGGGTCTCGAGATTGTCGACCTGATTCCGGTCGACGTTCCCGAGGGGCCGCAACTCGTGTTGCCTCTCGACCCCGACACCGAACTTCCGCTTGACCCCAACGACGCCATCACGATTGAGGTCGTTGATGAGGCCAACAACCCGGTTACGGCACCGAGCTTCACCGCCGTGCTCGGCACGGCCGAGGTCACGGGTCAAGAGTTGACGATTACGATCGACCCGAGCTTCGTGCTCGAGCACGACTGGTCGATGACGATCAGCGCGCCGATGCTGTTCCGCCAGTTCTTCGAGGCGGGCAGCGAGACCGAGAACTTCGTGCTCAATACAGCGACGGTCACGTCTGACCAGCCGTTCGACGAATGCACCCCAGCGACGGATGGCAACCTTCAACCGACCATCTTTGAGGTGCCGGCATGCTCGGCGACGACTCGCGTGTGGGCGCTGCCGAGCGCGCCGATGACGATCATCAAGGGCGTCAAGGGGGTCGAGGCGGGCCCACTCGACACCGACGGAACGCCGCTCATTGACCCGCTGA
>JBDKJR010000274.1:0-3228 GCA_039796515.1 Actinomycetota bacterium | reverse complement strand
GGGTGTGTGCTGCAGCAGCACAGGATCGATGCCGCTCGCGGTGATCGGCTCGGTCGCGCCAATCACGACACCAATCGAACCCCACCCGCGCGCACTCGCGTTGCGCACCGCGACGTCGCGGGCGAGTTGCCCCGCCACCGAGCGGCCACTGCCACTCACCGACTGCTGCACTTCGCGACCTTCGGGGTTCGAGGTCGCGGTCAACACGAACACCCCCTTGCCATGTTCGAGGGCAAGATCGATGACCGGGTCGAGCGAGCCCAGGCCTTGATAGGCAACAGCGGTCATGGCGTCGGCTTCGAGCGGCGAACCGGGCGACAGCCACGCCTCACCGTAGGCGGCCGCGGTTGATCCGATGTCGCCACGCTTGACGTCGGCGATGACGAGAAAACCACCGTCGCGAGCCGTGCGAATGACCTCTTCCAGGGCCGCGTACCCGGCCGCTCCGAAGCGTTCGAAGAAGGCCGCTTGCGGCTTCACGATGCCCACTCGCCCATGGGCCGCGTCGAGGGCGCGCAACGCCAGGGCACGAGCACCCGCGGCATCGTTGCTGAGGCCCCACTGTTCGAGCAGCGAGGTGTGAGGGTCGATGCCGAGGCACAAGCGACCGTGAGCATCCACGACCGACCGCAAGCGGTCTCCGAAGGCGATCATGCTCGAGCCGCCCGCGCTCGTGCGTAATCTTGCAGGCTCGTGACCGTTACCGGCTCGGTCGCCGTTTCGAGCGAGGCCACCGCGGCGCCGACGGTCGCGATCGTCGTGAAGAGCGGTTTGTCGGCAGCCACCGTCGCCGTGCGAATCTCGATGCCGTCGGCGCGCGCGGAGCGGCCCGATGGCGTGTTGATGACGATGTCGACTTCGCCGGCGTTGATGAGATCAACGATCGACGGCTCACCGTCGTTGGCCCCGCTGTGCTTGCGCACGACGCGCGCCGCGATGCCGTATCGAGCGAGCACCTCGTTCGTGCCCTCCGTCGCCCACAGCGCGAAGCCCAGTTGGTGCAGACGCAACGCGGGCAACACGACGGCACGCTTATCGCGATCGGCGACCGAGACGAACACGACACCCTGTTTAGGGAGCCCGCCGTACGCGGCATCCTGACTCTTCGCGAAGGCACGGGGGAAGTCGCGGTCGATGCCCATGACCTCTCCCGTCGAGCGCATTTCGGGGCCAAGAACCGAGTCGACGATGACGCCTTCGCGCGTGCGGAACCGCTTGAACGGCAGGACGGCTTCTTTCACGGCGACGGGCGCGTCGAGGGGCACCGTCGAACCGTCGCCCGAGGGCAACAGACCATCGTCGACGAGCGAACGGATGCTGCGGCCCGTCATCACGAGCGACGCCGCCTTCGCCAAGGGAATGCCGAGCGCCTTTGACACGAACGGTACGGTGCGCGACGCACGCGGATTCGCCTCGAGTACGTAGAGCACGCCCGCGGCGATCGCGAACTGCACGTTGAGCAGACCGCGCACCCCGATGCCCGCCGCAATGCCGCGCGTTGCCTCACGAACACGGTCGATCACGGTCGCCCCGAGCGTCACGGGCGGCAAGGTGCAGGCCGAGTCGCCCGAGTGAACGCCCGCCTCTTCGATGTGCTCCATGATGCCGCCGATGTAGAGCTCGGTGCCGTCGTACAAGGCATCGACATCGATCTCGACGGCGTCATCAAGAAAACGGTCAACGAGCAGGGGCTGGTCGGGGCCGATGATCGCTTGGTCTTTCACACGGTCGAAGTAGTCGACAAGGCTCGCGCTGTCGTAGGCGATCTCCATGCCGCGACCGCCGAGCACAAAGCTCGGGCGCACGAGCACGGGGTAGCCAATTCCCTCGGCGATCGAGACCGCACTGTCGACATCTGTCGCGGTGCCGTTGCGCGGGGCCGTGAGGCCAGCGGCATCAAGGATGCGCGAGAAAGCGCCGCGCTCCTCCGCGAGGTCAATCGCGTCGGGCGTCGTCCCGAGAATCGGGATGCCCGCCTTCTCGAGCCCGTGTGCGAGGCCGAGCGCGGTCTGGCCGCCGAGCTGCACGACGACACCGACGAGCTCGCCCGTCGCCGACTCGGCGTGGATGACCTCGAGAACGTCTTCGAGCGTGAGCGGCTCAAAGTAGAGCCGGTCGCTCGTGTCGTAGTCGGTCGAGACCGTCTCGGGGTTGCAGTTGATCATGATCGTTTCGAAGCCGGCGTCGCGCAGCGCGAAGCTCGCGTGCACGCAGCTGTAGTCGAACTCGATTCCTTGGCCAATGCGGTTAGGGCCCGAGCCGAGAATGACGACCTTGCGCGCGTCGCTCGGCGCGACCTCGGTCTCGTCGTCGTAGCTCGAGTAGTGGTACGGCGTGAGCGCCGGGAACTCGCCCGCGCACGTGTCGACCGTCTTGAACACGGGTCGAACGCCCGCCGCCCAGCGCGCCTCGCGCACCGCGAGCTCGTCGAGCCCGCGCAGTTCGGCGATCTGGGCATCGCTGAAGCCGTGGTCTTTCGCGTGCCGGATGACCTCAGCCGTGAGGGCCGGGGCCTCGGCGATCTCGGCGGCGACCTCGTTGATGAGCACCATTTGGTCGAGGAACCACGGGTCGATTCCCGTCGCGGCGAAGAGTTCGTCGATCGTCGCGCCCGCGCGCATCGCTTGCTGCACCGTCACGATGCGGCCATCAGTGGGGGTCTTCGCGAGCGCGATGAGGGCATCCTTATCGCCGGGCTCGCCCTGCCAGTGGAAGCTGCTCCCCCGCTTCTCGAGACTGCGCAGAGCCTTCTGCAGCGCCGTCGAGTAGTTGCGGCCAATCGCCATCGCTTCGCCGACCGACTTCATGGTCGTCGTGAGTTCGACATCGGCGCCCGGGAACTTCTCGAACGCGAATCGCGGCACCTTCACGACGACGTAGTCGAGCGTCGGCTCGAAGCTCGCGGGCGTGACCTTGGTGATGTCGTTGGGGATCTCGTCGAGGCGGTAGCCAATCGCGAGCTTTGCGGCAATCTTCGCGATCGGAAAGCCCGTGGCCTTCGAGGCGAGGGCGCTCGAGCGCGAGACACGCGGGTTCATCTCGATGACGATGATGCGGCCGGTCTTCGGGTCGACGGCGAACTGGATGTTGCAGCCGCCCGTGTCGACGCCGACGGCGCGGATGATGTCGATGCCGATGTCGCGGAGGCGCTGGTACTCCCGGTCGGTGAGCGTGAGCGAGGGCGCGACGGTGATCGAATCGCCGGTGTGGACGCCGACGGGGTCGACG